>NZ_RZOF01000313.1:0-7385 GCF_003998955.1 Mesorhizobium sp. M4B.F.Ca.ET.017.02.2.1
GCTGCTGGCGGTGCTGGTTTCGGCGGCCGTGCAGCAGAGCACCTATTCGCTGATTCCTGTCTTCGGCACCGGCTACGGCCTGCCGGAGGCGAAGCTCGCCGCGCTGGTGACGGCGCTGTCGGCCGGCAACATCCTGCTGCAAATCCCGCTCGGGCTGATGGCCGAGCGCTTCGGCGGCCGTGCGATGATCGTCTTTTGCGCGCTGGCGACCGGCGCCTGCGCGCTGTCGCTGCCCCTGCTGATCACGACGCCGCTGGTCTGGCCGGTGCTGGTGGTGATGGGCGCGGTCGGTTACGGCGTCTACACGATGGCGCTGGTCGAGCTAGGTAGCCGCTTCAAGGGAAGCCTGCTGGTGGCCGGCAACGCCGCCTTCGCACTGATGTGGGGCGCCGGCGGTATTGTCGGCCCGCCCGGCGCCGGTGCGCTGATGGAGGCGGTCGGCCCACTCGGCCTGCCGGCGGTGATCGTCGGGCTCGATGCGCTGCTGGTGGCCTTCGCGCTCTACAGGTCGGCCAGCCGCCGAAGTTCCTGACAGGGTTTGGCTGGAGCAAGCGGTTTTCGCTGGTGAGGGGGTTACGGCTTTCCAGCCGAACCGCTAAGGCTGCCGGCGGAGGAAGGGCCATGAGCGCCGCCGAAACGAACAGCGACGAAACGATACAGTGGGCGGCGATCACCGGGGTGATCGCGACGGTCTCGGTCTTCGCCATCGCGCAAGGCCTGAGCTACCCGCTGCTCAGCTTCATCCTGCAGCGCCAGGGCATCTCGCCGGCCATGATCGGGCTTTCGGCGGCGATGACGCCGATCGGCTTCATCCTGTCCTCGCCGATCATCCCGGCGCTGGCGCGCCGTTTCGGGCCAGGGCGGACGGCACTCACCTGCGCCGCGCTTTCCGCGCTGGTGCTGGCTTTGGTCGGCTGGACGCAGAACGTCTATCTGTGGTTCCCGCTGCGCTTCCTGATCGGCGTCGTCACCAACCCGCTCTATGTTCTCAGCGAAATCTGGGTGATCGCGCTGGCGCCGCCGTCGCGCCGCGGCCGCGTCATGGGCGTCTATTCGACCGTCATCTCGGCCGGTTTCGCCGCCGGTCCGCTTTGCCTGCTTGCGGTCGGCACCGAGGGCTGGCCGCCATTCCTGGTCGGCATCTTCGCGTTTGTCTTCTGCGGCGGCTGCCTGGCGCTGGTGCTTGGCCGTCTGCCCAAGGTCGACGAGGCCGGACAGCAGGTTTCGGTGATGGGCTTCATGCCGAAGGCATGGCTGCTGCTCGCCGCCGTGGTCGTGGCCGCCGGCTTCGAGCAGGCGGTGCTGGCGCTGCTGCCGGTCTACGGCACTCACTACAGCATTGCCGAGGCCAGCATGTCGGCCCTGCTGTCGACGATGATCGCCGGCAACATCGCCATGCAGGTGCCGCTCGGCCTGCTGGCCGAAAGACTGACGGCGCGCCTGGTGCGATTCCTGTGCGTGTCGCTGACCGTGCTCGGCTGCGTGCTGCTGCCGCTGCTGATCGAGACGCCTTTGATCTGGCCCTGCGTGTTCATCTGGGGCGCGGTTTCCTACGGCATCTACACGATGTCGATCATCGAGCTCGGCGAGCGCTTCACCGGCTCGGCGCTGGTCGCCGGCAACGCCGCCTTCTCGCTGATGTGGGGCGTCGGCGGCATCCTGGTGCCGCCACTCACCGGCGGCGTCATGGATATCACCGGCGCGTCCGGCCTGCCGGCCACTCTCGGAGCGATCTGTGCCGCACTGGCGGTGGCGACCGTTCTGCGCCGGCGCGTGATGTGAAGGAAAAGCCGCGTTCGTCGCGACAAGCTGTCATTGCCATCTTGAATGTGAGCGTCCGTGACGCGATGTAGGCGAGGCCGTCTGACAAGCTTTCGGAGACCGTGCGTGACCCAAACCATCACAAAAGGCCAGACTGAACCGGCCGCTGGAGATTCCTTCCTTTGGCTGGAAGACCGAAATGGCAAGGGGGCGCTCGACTGGGTGCACGCCCAGAACGAGTTGACGGTTGCCGAGCTGCAGGGCGATCCCGGCTACCAGGCTTCGTTCGAAACCGCACTCGACCTGATGACGGCCGAGGACAACATCCCGGTCGGGACCGCGATCAACGGCCACGTCTACAATTTCTGGCAGGACAAGACCAACGTGCTCGGCCTGTGGCGCCGCACGACGGTCGCTTCCTACAAGACCGACAAGCCGGAATGGGAGACGATCGTCGATTTCGACGTGCTCTCAGCGAAAGAAGGCATCAAATGGGTGTTCAGCGGCGCGAGCCGCCTCTACCCCGATTTCAACCGCTGCCTGGTGAGCATGTCGCCGGATGGCGGCGATGCCAGCGAGATGCGCGAGTTCGACATCGCGGCGAAGTCCTTCGTCGAAGGCGGCTTTCGCGCCCCCGCCTCGAAGTCGGGTTTTTCTTGGCTGGACGAAGACACCGTCATCGTCTCGGCCGCCTTCGAGGAGGACGACAAAACGCAGTCCGGCTATCCGCGCGTGGTCAAGCTGTGGAAGCGCGGCACGAGGCTGGAAGACGCCACGCTTATCTTCGAGAGCGAAAAGCAGGACCTCGCGGCCGGCGGCGGGGTCGAGATCGACGGCGACAGGCGGCACCTGTTCCTGGCCCGAACCATCGATTTCTTCTCCTCGCACAGCTTCCTGCGGCTCGCTTCCGGCGAGAACCGGCGCATTCCGCTTCCAGACGACGTAACCGACACGGCGATCTTCCAGGGACAGCTCGTCTTTGGCGTGCGCAGCCCGTGGACGGCGCCCGACGGCACGCACTGCCTGCCAGACGGGCTTTATTCGGTGGATTTCGAACGCTGGATCGACACCAATACGCTGGGGCCGGTCGAAACCGTGCTCGCGCCGGCGCATCGCGTCTCGATCGCCGGGCTCGCCCGCACCGAGCAGCGGCTGTTCATCAACCTGATGGACAATGTGCGCGGCAAGGTCGTCGCTTGCGATCGGACAGGCGAGGGTTGGTCGCTGAAGCCGGTCGGCCTGCCGGAAAACGGCAATGTCGGCATCAGCCATGCCGAGCATTTCGGCGCCAGCGTCTCCTTCTCCTTCACCGATTTCCTGACGCCGAGCTCGATCATCTGGTCGGACGACGATGGCGAGACGCTTCAGACGGTGAAGGCGCAGCCGGCCCGCTTCGACGCTTCGCCCTTCATCTCCGAACAGTTCGAGGCACGCTCGAGCGATGGCACGATGATCCCCTATTTCGTGGTCAGGCGGCGCGACCAGGGCGGACCGGTGCCGACGCTGCTCTACGGCTATGGCGGCTTCGAAGTGCCGCTTCTGCCGGGCTATGCCGGCGTGCGCGGCAGGCTTTGGCTGGAGAAGGGCAATGCCTATGTGCAGGCCAACATCCGCGGCGGCGGCGAATTCGGCCCGGCCTGGCACCAGGCGGCGCTCAAGGGCAATCGCCAGAAGGCTTTTGACGATTTCGCCGCGGTTGCCGCGGACCTTGTCCGGCGCGGTCTCACCACAGCGGCGCAGCTCGGCATCCAGGGTGGCTCGAATGGCGGCCTGCTGACCGGCACGTCGCTGATCCAGCGTCCGGAACTGTTCGGTGCCGTCATCATCGACGTGCCACTGCTCGACATGCTGCGCTACACCGAATTGCCGCCGGGGGCCTCGTGGATCGCCGAGTATGGCGATCCCGCAAAGCCGGAAGAGGCGGCGTGGCTGGCCGCCTACTCGCCCTATCAACATGTCAAGGCGGGTGCCGCCTATCCGCCAGTGCTGCTGATGACCTCGACGGCCGACGACCGCGTCCATCCCGGCCATGCCCGCAAGATGGCGGCGCGCCTGCAGGAGGCTGGCCACGGCCGGACACTCTTCTTCGAAGAAACCGAGGGCGGCCATGGCGGGCGTGGCGATCGTCGTCCTCAAGCGGCGCAAACGGCGATGCGCTATGTCTTCTTGCAGCGGGCGCTGGCGGGTACGGCTTGAATTCAGGGCATCAGGCGGCTTAAGGTGCCGCCATGGCTTGCACGAAGACATCAGGCGCCTTCGGGGTCGCGGTGACGCCGTCACCGCGAACGCTTCGTGCCGAGCTGCTCAGGCTTTGCGCCCGCATCGGCTATTCGCCACCCGCCCTCCTCTGAGGAATCCGCCCCGGCCGTTGCCGGATTGATTCAAGAGGAAAGAGCAAATCCATGACCTATCAGAATTATTCGCTGAAGCAGCTTCAGCAGATCGACGCCGCGCATCACCTGCATCCCTTCACCGACCACAAGGAGCTGCGCGAGGCGGGCTCGCGCATCATCACCCGTGCCGACGGACCGTTCATCTACGATGCCGAAGGCACCGAGATCCTCGACGGCATGGCCGGCCTCTGGTGCGTCAATGTCGGCTACGGCCGCAACGAGCTGGCCGAGGCCGCCTTTGCGCAGATGAAGGAGCTGCCATACTACAACTCCTTCTTCAAATGCTCGACGCCGACACCGGTGCTGTTGTCGAAGAAGCTGGCGGAACTGGCGCCGAAGCAAGTCGGCCAGGTGTTCTACGGTTCTTCCGGCTCGGAGGCCAATGACACCGCGCTCAGGCTCGTGCGCCACTACTGGGCGCTGGAGGGCAAGCCGGAGAAGAACCGCATCATCTCGCGCAAGATGGGCTATCACGGCTCGACCGTTGCCGGCACCTCGCTCGGCGGCATGGAGCCGATGCACAAGCAGCTCGGCGGCGCCGTGCCCAACATCGTCCATGTGATGATGCCCTATGCCTATGAGCTCGCGCTGCCCGGCGAAAGCGACCATGATTTCGGCCTGCGCGCGGCCAAGGCCGTCGAGGACGCCATCCTCGAGGCCGGCGCCGACAAGGTCGCCGCCTTCATCGGCGAGCCGGTGATGGGCGCCGGCGGGGTGAAGATCCCGCCGCTGAGCTACTGGCCGGAAGTGCAGCGCATCTGCCGCAAATACGATGTGCTCTTGATGCTGGACGAGGTGATCACCGGCTACGGCCGCACCGGCGAATGGTTCGCGGCGCAGACCTTCGGCATCGAGCCCGACACCATCACCACGGCCAAGGCGCTGACATCGGGCTACCAGCCGCTGTCGGCGCTGCTGGTCGGCGACCGCATCAGCAGGACGCTGGTCGAGAAGGGCGGCGAGTTCTACCACGGCTACACCTATTCCGGTCACCCCGTGGCCTGCGCCGTGGCGCTGAAGAACCTCGAGATCATCGAGCGCGAAGGCCTGGTCGAGCGGGTCAGGAACGACACCGGTCCATACTTCGCCCAGGCGCTGCAGGAGCGTATCGCCGGGCACAATCTGGTCGGCGAAGTGCGCTCGATCGGGCTGATGGGGGCGATCGAGATCGTCAAGGACAAGGCGACCAAGGAGCGCTACCTGCCGTCGGGAAGTGCCGCCGTCGTCGTGCGCGACCACGCGATCGCGCAAGGCATGATGCTGCGCGCCACCGGCGACACGATGATCCTGTCGCCGCCGCTGATCTGGACGCGCGAGACGGTCGACATGGCTTGCGATCGCATCGCCAGGGCGCTCGATCTCGCCGAAACGGATTTGCGCAAGCGCTGAACGAAGGCCGGGCGGCGTCCGCGACGGCGCCCGGCCGTTTCCATTGGCGTCAATCATGATCGTGGACCAACGGCCGGGCGGTTGCTGCCGTGTCCCAGACCAGGAAATGTGCTGAAAAGCCGGATGCCGTCTGACAGTATGCGCCAGCGGTAATGTGAACCAATGGCAGTTTCATACAGGGGCAGGCGCATATGGTGAGTTCCTTTCGTGCGGTCGTGGTCGGTGGCGGCTGCGTCGGTGCCGGCATTCTCTATGGCCTGGCAAAGCGCGGCTGGACCGATGTGGCATTGCTGGAGAGGACGCAGCTTACCGCCGGCTCGACATGGCATGCCGCAGGGCTCATTCCGTCCTATGCGCGCAGCCGCAACGTCGGCCGCATGATCGCCAGGTCGATTGAAATCTATGAGGGCCTGGAAGCCGAAACGGGCCAGAAGGTCGGCTGGCACAAATGCGGCCAGCTGCGCATCGCCAACACGCGCGACCGGCTCGACGAGTACAAGAGCTATATGGACGTCGCGGAGGTCCAGGGCGTGCGGGCCCGGATCGTGTCGCCGGCGGAGGCGCGCGAGATCTGGCCGCTGCTCGACAATAAGGACATGCGGGGCGCCCTCTACCATCCCGACGATGGTCACATTGCACCGGCGGACGTTACCCAGGCGATGGCCAAGGGCGCACGCGACCTCGGCGCGAAGGTCCATCTCGACACCGAAGTTGTCGGGTTCGAGCGGATGCCGGGCGGCGAGTGGAAGGTCAAGACCCCGCGCGGCGACATCCTCTGCGAGCATGTCATCCTCGCAACCGGCAACTATGCGCGCCAGACCGGCGCCATGCTGGGGCTGGACATTCCCGCGATCCCGATCGTGCATCAGTACTGGATCACCGAGGCGGTTCCGGAAGTTGTCGAACGCAAACGGCTGGGCCTGCCGGAGATGCCGATCCTCAGGGACGAGGGTTACGAGGGCTATCTGCGCGAAGAGGGGGACGGGCTGCTGTTCGGTCCCTATGAGCGGACCGAACAGCTCAAGCTGTTCGCCGAAAACGGCGTCCCGGAATGGTTCGGCGCCGATCTGCTCGACGAGGATTTCGATGCCGTCTCCTGGAATTGGGAGCGCGCGAGTGAATTGGTCCCGGCGCTCGGGCGCGCCGGCATAAAGCGCAATGTGCGCGGGCCTTTCCAGATGACCGCCGATGAACTGCCGCTGATGGGGCAGGCCTGGGGTCTTGAGAACGTCTGGCTCGCGGAGGGCGTGCCGGGCGGCATCCTTTGGGGCGGAGCGATCGGCTACTATCTTTCCGAGCGGATCGTGGAGGGCGGCAACAGCATCGACACGGCCGAACTCGATCCCCGCCGGTTCGGCGAGTATGCCAACAAGAACTGGACCCGGGAAAAAGTCAGGGAAGCCTGGGGCACCCACGCCGTGCAGCACTATCCAGGCCAGGACATGCCGGCGGCGCGACCGCAGAAAACGGCGCCGTCCTACGACCGCCTAAGCCAGCTCGGCGCGGTTTGGGACGTGCTGAACGGCTGGGAGATGCCGAGCTGGTTTGCGCCCGCGGGTGTCGAAGCGCGCAACATCTATAGCTGGCGCTGGACCTCCAAAGGCAACCACGTCGCCGAGGAGGTCCAGGCCGTCCGCCAGGCCGTGGGGCTGGTCGAGATGACGCCGATGACCAAGTTCGAGGTCAGCGGGCCGGGCGCCGAGGACTGGCTCGACGGAATCCTTGCCAACAAGCTGCCTCGTCCCGGTCGTGTCGCCCTTGCCCATCACCTGACGCCGGCCGGTGGCGTGCAGGCCGAGTATGTCGTGGCGCGGCTAAAGAACGATCTGTTCTATCTCATAT
>NZ_RZOF01000314.1:0-7373 GCF_003998955.1 Mesorhizobium sp. M4B.F.Ca.ET.017.02.2.1
AAAGGATGGCGATGCCGAGGCCGTTGGCGACCTGCGGGATCGACTTGGCCGAGACATAGACGCGGCGGCCCGGCTTCGAGACGCGGGCGATTTCGCGCACGACCGGCGCGCCGTCAAAATACTTCAGCTCGATTTCGATTTCGGACTTGCCGTTCTCGAAGTCGGTCTGGCTGTAGTCGCGGATATAGCCTTCAGCCTTCAGCACGTCGAGGACGCGGGTGCGCAGACGCGAGGCCGGAGTCGAGACGCTCGACTTCTTGCGGCCATAGGCGTTGCGGATGCGGGTCAGCATATCGCCGAGAGGATCGCTCAATGACATCTCAGTGTCCTCCTTACCAGCTCGACTTGACCAGGCCCGGGATCTGGCCGTTGTTGCCAAGATCGCGAAGCGCGATACGCGAAACCTTGAGCTTGCGATAGTAGGCGCGCGGACGCCCCGTCACTTCGCAGCGGTTGCGGATGCGGATCTTGGCCGAGTTGCGCGGCAGTGCCGACAGCTTCAACTGGGCGCGGAAACGCTCTTCCATCGGCTTGGACTGATCCATGACGATGGCCTTCAGCGCGTTACGCTTGGCGGCATACTGGTCCGCAAGCTTCCGGCGCCTGTTGTTCTTCTCGACTGAGCTGGTCTTTGCCATTTCAGATTTTTCCTTTTTCGCTGCCGTTACTGGCGGAAGGGGAAGTTGAAAGCCTTGAGCAGAGCCCTGGCTTCGTCGTCCGTCTTCGCCGTCGTACAAACGATGACGTCCATGCCCCAGACCTGATCAACCTTGTCGTAGTTGATCTCCGGGAACACGATGTGTTCCTTGATGCCCATGGCGTAGTTGCCACGGCCGTCAAAGCTCTTCGGGTTGAGCCCGCGGAAGTCGCGGACGCGCGGCAGCGCGATGTTCACGAGGCGGTCGAGGAACTCGTACATGCGTTCCTTGCGCAGCGTGACCTTGGCGCCGATCGGCATGTTCTCGCGCACCTTGAAGCCGGCGATCGAGTTGCGGGCGCGGGTGACGACGGCCTTCTGGCCGGCGATCAGCGCCAGGTCCTCGGCGGCGACCGAAGGCTTCTTCGAATCGCCGGTCGCCTCACCAACGCCCATGTTCAGCACGATCTTGTCGAGGCGCGGAACCTGCATGTCGTTGTCGTAGCCGAACTGCTCCTGCAGCGCCTTGCGGATGGTCTCGTTGTAGACCTTCTTCAGGCGCGGCTCGTTCTTGGCAGTCGCCTGCTTGGTTTCAGCCTTAGCCATTGATGACTTCTCCCGAGCGCTTGGCGACGCGCACTTTCTTGCCGTCCTTCTGGAAGATGAAACCGACGCGGGTCGGCTTGCCATCCTTGGGGTCGGCCAGCGCGATGTTCGACAGGTTGATCGGCGCTTCCTTGGTGATGATCCCGCCCTCTTGGGACTGGGACTGCTTCTGGTGACGACGGATCATGTTGACGCCACGCACCAGCGCGGTGTCGTCCTTCGGCTGCACCGAGAGGACTTCGCCCGAACGGCCCTTGTCCTTGCCGGCCAGCACGACGACCTTGTCGCCTTTTCTAATCTTTTGCATTGGTCCGGCTCCTTACAGCACTTCTGGCGCGAGCGAGATGATCTTCATGTGGTTCTTGGCGCGGAGTTCGCGCGGAACCGGTCCGAAGATACGCGTGCCGATCGGCTCTTTCTTGTTGTCGACGAGAACGGCCGCGTTCTTGTCGAAACGGATCACGCTGCCGTCCGGGCGGCGGATGTCCTTGGCCGTGCGAACCACGACCGCCTTCATCACATCGCCCTTCTTCACGCGGCCGCGCGGAATGGCTTCCTTGATCGACACCACGATGATGTCGCCGACGGAAGCGTATTTCCGCTTCGAGCCGCCCAGCACCTTGATGCACATGACACGACGGGCGCCGGAATTATCCGCGACGTCGAGGTTTGTTTGCATCTGAATCATGACTGGCCGCCTTCTTCTTTTCTAACGGGACGGGCTCGAAGCCCCTCCCCGGTCTGTCCAAAATTCGTTTGTTTACGCCTGGTCCGAAGACACGACGATCCAGCGCTTGTCCTTCGAAATCGGCTTCGATTCCTGGATGAACACCTGATCGCCGACCTTGTGGGCGTTGTTCTCGTCGTGCGCCTTGTACTTCTTGGTCATGCGCACGGTCTTCTTCATCACGGGATGCGTGAAGCGCCGTTCGACCTTGACGACAACCGTCTTCTCGTTCTTGTCGCTGACGACGGTGCCCTGCAGAATGCGCTTTGGCATGGTTTTCGTCCTTAAGCCTTCTTGGCCGCGGACTTTTCCGCGGCGATGGTCTTGATGCGCGCGATGTCCCTGCGGACCTGCTTCACGCGTGCGGTCTTCTCGAGCTGACCGGTGGCCTTCTGGAAGCGCAGGTTGAACTGCTCCTTCTTCAGGCTGGCCAGGTCGTCGGTCAGCTGGTCCTGGGTCTTGGTCCGGATGTCTTCGGCTTTCATGATCGGCCCGTCCTTATTCTGCGATGCGCTGTACGAAGCGCGTCCTGACCGAGAGCTTGGCAGCACCGAGACGCAGCGCCTCGCGCGCCGTCTCTTCGCTGACGCCGTCGATCTCGAACATGATGCGGCCAGGCTTGACGCGCGCCGCCCAATAGTCGACGGCGCCCTTGCCCTTACCCATGCGCACTTCGGTCGGCTTCGAGGTGACCGGCAGATCCGGGAACACCCGGATCCAGACGCGGCCGGCGCGCTTCATCTCGCGGGTGATCGCGCGGCGGGCCGCCTCGATCTCGCGCGCGGTGACGCGGTTCGGCTCAAGCGCCTTCAGCCCGAAACCGCCGAAATCCAGGTTGGTGCCGCCCTTGGCGGTACCGTGGATACGGCCCTTGAACTGCTTGCGGAACTTTGTGCGCTTTGGCTGCAGCATCGTTCTAACTCCAAATTCTCAAATGTCTCAGGCGTTTTCGCGACGGCGGCCGCGTTCGCGCTCGCCACCGGCAGCACCGCCATGCGCATGATCGCCCTCGGTCGCGCGGCGTTCCGAAGCCATCGGGTCGTGCTCGAGGATCTCGCCCTTGAACACCCAGACCTTGACGCCGCAGATACCGTAGGCGGTGTTCGCCTCGGCCGTACCGTAGTCGACATCGGCGCGCAGCGTATGCAGCGGCACGCGGCCTTCGCGGTACCATTCCATACGGGCGATTTCGGCGCCGCCCAGACGGCCCGAGCAGTTGATGCGGATGCCCTCGGCGCCGAGACGCATCGCCGACTGCACGGCGCGCTTCATGGCGCGGCGGAAAGCGATACGGCGCTCGAGCTGCTGCGCGATCGACTGCGCGACCAACGTGGCGTCGATCTCCGGCTTGCGCACCTCGACGATGTTGAGGTGCGTCTCGGACTTCGTCATCTCCATCAGCTTCTTGCGAAGCTTCTCGATGTCGGCGCCCTTCTTGCCGATGATCAGGCCCGGACGCGCCGCATGGATGGTGACGCGGCACTTCTTGTGCGGGCGCTCGATCACGACCTTGGAGATCGCGGCCTGCTTGAGTTCCTTCTCAAGGTACTTGCGGATCTTGATATCCTCATGCAGCAGCTGGCCGTACTCGCCGGTGTTCGCGAACCAGCGCGAATCCCAGGTGCGGTTGATGCCGAGACGCAGCCCGATCGGATTGACTTTCTGGCCCATTATGCGGCCTCCCCTTTTTCCTCGACTTCACGAACGACGATCGTGAGGTGCGAGAACGGCTTTTCGATACGGCTGGCGCGACCACGGCCACGAGCGTGGAACCGCTTCATGACGATCGACTTGCCGACATAGGCTTCCGCCACGATCAGCGCGTCGACGTCGAGGTCGTGGTTGTTTTCCGCGTTGGCGATCGCCGATTCCAGCGTCTTCTTGACCGTGCCGGAAATCCGCTTGGCCGAGAATTCGAGGTCGGAAAGCGCTGTCGCGACCTTCTTGCCGCGGATCAGCGCGGCAACCAGGTTCAGCTTCTGCGGGCTGATACGGATCGTGCGCAGAACGGCGCGCGCTTCGTTGTCAGCAAGCCTGCGCGGAGCTTTGGCCTTGCCCATGATTATTTCCTCTTCGCCTTCTTATCCGCGCCATGACCGTAATAGGTCCGGGTCGGAGCGAATTCACCGAACTTGTGACCGACCATGTCCTCGTTCACGGAGACGGGAACATGCTTCTGGCCGTTGTAGACACCGAAGGTGAGGCCGACGAACTGCGGCAGGATGGTGGAGCGGCGGCTCCACATCTTGATCACCTCATTGCGACCGCCTTCACGAACCTTGTCCACCTTCTTGAGAAGGTAGCCGTCGATGAAGGGGCCTTTCCAAATCGAACGAGTCACTTGGCGTTACCTCTTCTTAGCTCTTGCGCTGATGGCGCGAGCGCACGATGAACTTGTCGGTCGCCTTGTTGGACCGCGTCTTCTTGCCCTTGGTCGGCTTGCCCCAGGGCGAAACCGGATGACGGCCACCCGAGGTGCGGCCTTCGCCGCCGCCGTGCGGGTGATCGACCGGGTTCATGGCCACGCCGCGATTGTGCGGGCGCTTGCCGCGCCACACCGTGCGGCCGGCCTTGCCGTCGTTGATGTTGCCGTGGTCGGGGTTCGACACCGCGCCGACGGTCGCCATGCATGAGCCGTGCACGACGCGCTGCTCGCCCGAGTTGAGGCGCAGGATCGCCATGCCCTGGTCGCGGCCGACGAGCTGGGCGTAACCTCCGGCCGAACGGGCGACCTGGCCGCCCTTGCCCGGCTTCAGCTCGATGTTGTGGACGATCGTGCCGACCGGCATCGAGGCCAGCGGCATCGCATTGCCCGGCTTCACGTCGACGGCTTCGCCGGCCACGATCTTGTCGCCGGCAGCAAGACGCTGCGGGGCGATGATGTAGGACAGCTCGCCATCGTCATACTTGATCAGGGCGATGAAGGCGGTGCGGTTCGGATCGTATTCGATCCGCTCGACCGTGCCGACGACGTCGAACTTGCGCCGCTTGAAGTCGATGATGCGGTACGAACGCTTGTGACCGCCGCCGATGAAGCGGGCCGTGATGCGGCCGTAATTATTGCGGCCGCCCGACTTGGTCAGGCCTTCGGTCAGGCCCTTGACGGGCTTGCCCTTGTAGAGCCCCGAGCGGTCGACGATGACCAGCTGGCGGGTGCTCGGCGTTACCGGGTTGAATTTCTTGAGTGCCATTGTCCTGTCCTCGCGGCCTAGCTCAGAGACCCGTCGCGACGTCGATCGACTGGCCGTCGGCCAGCGTCACAACCGCCTTCTTGACGTCGCCCTGGCGGCCGATCGTGCCGCGGAAGCGCTTGATCTTGCCCTTGCGGACAAGCGTGTTCACGGCCGTAACCTTGACACCGAAGAGGGCTTCGACGGCGGCCTTGATTTCCGGCTTCGACGCCTTCTTGGCGACGTTGAAGACGACCTGGTTCTGCTCGGAAGCCATGGTCGACTTTTCGGTGATCGCCGGCGAGACGATCACGTCGTAGTGACGAAGGTCGGTCATTTGAAGCGCTCCTCGAGAGCCTCGACGGCGGCCTTGGAAAGGACCAGCGTGCCGCGGCGCAGAATGTCGTAGACGTTGATGCCCTGGATGGGCAGCACGTCGATGTTCGGAATGTTGGTCGCCGCCAGCTTGAAGTTCTGGTCGAGCTCGGCGCCGCCGATCAGCAAGGCGTTGGTCAGGCCGAGCGTCTCGAAATTCGCCACCAGCGCCTTGGTCTTGGCCTCGGTCAGCTTCAGCTCGTCGACGATGATGATCGACGCGCTCTTGGCCTTGGCCGAGAGAGCATGCTTGAGGCCGAGCGCGCGCACCTTCTTCGGCAGGTCGTGCTCGTGGCTGCGCACGACCGGGCCGTGCGCCTTGCCGCCGCCGCGGAACTGCGGAGCGCGAGCCGAATGGTGACGGGCGCGGCCCGTACCCTTCTGCTTGTACATCTTGGCGCCGGTGCGCGCGATCTCGGCGCGGCCCTTGGCCTTGTGCGTGCCCTGCTGCTTCTTGGCCAGCTGCCAGCGCACGACGCGCTGCAGGATGTCCTCGCGCGGATCAAGCCCGAAAATCTCCTCGGAGAGTTTCACCTTGCCGGCGTCCTTGCCGCCCAGCGTTGTGATCTTGAGGTCCATTATTCCGCTCCCTCGGTAGCCGGGGCTTCATTCTTGGCGGCACCAGCGCGGATCGCGGCAGGCTTCGGCGCATTGGCCGGCAGCGCGACCTTGGCCGCGTCGCGAACCAGGATCCAGGCGCCCTTGACGCCGGGAACGGCGCCGCGGATCAGGATCAGGCCGCGGTCGGCGTCGGTCGAGACGACCTCGACGTTCTGCGTGGTGACGCGGGCGTCGCCCATGTGGCCGGCCATCTTCTTGCCCTTGAACACCTTGCCGGGGTCCTGGCGCTGGCCGGTCGAGCCGTGCGTGCGGTGCGACACCGAGTTACCGTGCGTGGCGCGGCCGCCACCCATGTTGTGCCGCTTGATCACGCCCTGGAAACCCTTACCGGTCGAGGTGCCCGTCACATCGACCTTCTGGCCGGCGACGAAGTGCTCGACGGTGATCTCGGCGCCGACGTCGATCATGTTGTCGGCGGAGACGCGGAACTCGGCGAGCTTCGCCTTCGGCTCGACGGACGCGGCGGCGAAATGGCCGCGCATCGCCTTCGACGTGTTCTTCACCTTGGCGAGGCCAACGCCGAGCTGGACGGCCGTATAGCCGTTCTTCTCCTGCGTGCGCTGCGCCACGACCTGGCAGTTCTCCATCTGGAGAACGGTGACGGGAACATGTTCCCCGGCATCGTTATAGATGCGGGTCATTCCCACCTTCTTTGCAATCACACCTGAACGCATCGGTTCAATTCCTTTAGAGTTCCGGGCCAGGGGCATCGCCCCTTACCGCGCTCTCATTCCCTTAGAGCTTGATCTCGACGTCCACACCGGCGGCGAGGTCGAGCTTCATCAAAGCATCGACCGTCTGCGGGGTCGGATCGACGATGTCGAGCAGACGCTTGTGCGTGCGCATCTCGAACTGCTCGCGGCTCTTCTTGTCGACGTGCGGCGACCGGTTGACCGTGAACTTTTCGATCCGCGTCGGCAGCGGAATGGGGCCGCGGACGTTGGCGCCGGTGCGCTTGGCTGTCGACACGATCTCCCGGGTCGAGGCGTCGAGCACCCGGTGATCAAACGCCTTAAGGCGGATGCGGATATTCTGTCCGTTCATGCGTCACTTCCTTGTTCTGGCGCGGCGCGGGCAACTTCCGAGCCCGCGACAGATCGGTTTAAGTCCAATTATTCTTTGATGGTGACGACGATGCCGGCACCGACGGTGCGGCCGCCTTCACGGATGGCGAAGCGCAGCTTCTCTTCCATGGCGATCGGCACGATCAGCTCGACGTCGACCGTGATGTTGTCGC
>NZ_RZOF01000315.1:0-7312 GCF_003998955.1 Mesorhizobium sp. M4B.F.Ca.ET.017.02.2.1
CCGTCGAGCCGCGCGACGGGCGGCTTTGCGTATTCATGCCGCCGGTCGAGGCGCTGGAAGACTATCTCGAACTGGTGGCGGCGGCCGAAAATGCGGCAAAGACCATCGGCCTGCCGGTGCATATCGAGGGCTACGGCCCGCCGCACGATCCGCGCCTCAATGTCATCCGCGTCGCACCCGACCCCGGCGTCATCGAGGTCAACATCCATCCCGCCGCCAACTGGCAGGACTGTGTGGCGACGACGACCGCGATCTACGAGGAGGCGCGGCAGTCGCGGCTCGGCACCGACAAGTTCATGATCGACGGCCGCCACACCGGCACCGGCGGCGGCAACCATGTCGTGGTCGGCGGCGCGACGCCCAACGACAGTCCGTTCCTGCGCCGGCCGGATCTCTTGAAGAGCCTGGTCCTGCAATGGCAGCGGCACCCGTCGCTGTCCTATCTGTTCTCCGGCCTGTTCATCGGACCGACCAGCCAGGCGCCGCGCTTCGACGAGGCGCGCCACGATTCGCTCTATGAGCTCGAGATCGCGATGGCGCAGGTGCCGCATCCGGACAAGGGCGAGGCGCCCTTGCCGTGGCTTGTCGACCGGCTGTTCCGCAACCTGCTCACCGACGTGACCGGCAACACCCACCGTTCGGAAATCTGCATCGACAAATTGTTCTCGCCCGACGGCCCCACCGGCCGGCTCGGCCTGGTCGAGTTCCGCGGCTTCGAGATGCCGCCCAATGCGCGCATGAGCCTGGCGCAGCAATTGCTGGTGCGCGCCATCATCGCCCGTGCGTGGAAGAACCCGCTCGACGGCCGCTTCGTGCGCTGGGGCACCTCGCTGCACGACCGCTTCATGCTGCCGCATCATGTCTGGGCGGATTTCCTCGACGTGCTGGAGGACCTTAAGCTCAACGGCTTCGAATTCCGTCCCGAATGGTTCGCCGCGCAGCTCGAATTCCGTTTCCCGTATTGCGGCGAGGTCGAGCATGCGGGGGTCAAGCTGGAACTCAGGCAGGCGCTGGAGCCGTGGCATGTGATGGGCGAGCAGGGCGCGATCGGCGGCACCGTGCGCTTCGTCGATTCCTCGGTCGAGCGGCTGCAGGTGAAGACCGAGGGCCTCAATCCGGAGCGTCACGCCATCGTATGCAACGGTCGCGTCGTGCCGATGAAGGTGACGGCCAACCGCGAGGTCGCGGTCGCGGGCGTGCGCTTCAAGGCCTGGCAGCCGGCTTCCGGCCTGCATCCGGCGCTGCCGGTCAACACGCCGCTGGTCTTCGACATCTACGACCGCTGGTCGGGCCGGGCGGTGGGCGGCTGCGTCTACCATGTCGCCCATCCCGGCGGGCGCAATTACGACACCTTTCCGGTCAATGGCAACGAGGCGGAGGCGCGGCGGCTTGCCCGCTTCGAGCCGCGCGGCCATACACCGTCCGGCTATGTGCTGCACAATGAAGAAGCCTCTGAAGATTTCCCGATGACCCTTGACCTCAGGCGGCCCCCGAGACTCTGATCTGCGATGGCGAAGGGGAATCAGAAGAAGATAGGCGGCAAGCCGCTGACGCACAGTCTGCTGGAGCACTACCAGCCGATCGACGGTGTCGTCGACGAGATGGTCGACGCCTCGGGCAATCCGCGCCCGGCCTGGCGCGCCTTCCTCGAGGCGCTGGAGGATCTCGGTCCTGAAAAGCTGGCCCGGCGCTTTGCCCGCGCCGACCAGTATCTGCGCGACGCCGGCGTCTACTACCGGGTCTACGACAAGGCCGGCGCCAATGAGCGCGAATGGCCGCTGGCGCATGTCCCGCTGCTGATCGAGGAACAGGAATGGGCGGCGATCAGCGCCGGCCTCGTGCAGCGAGCCGACCTGTTCGAGGAGACGCTGGCCGACATTTACGGACCGAACCTGCTGATCGAGAAGGGCATCCTGCCGGCCGGCCTGATCGCCGCCAGCCCCGAATATTTGCGGCCCGTCGTCGGCACGAAACCGGCCAGCGGCCATTTCCTCCACATGATCGCCTTCGAGCTCGGCCGCGGGCCCGACGGCCGCTGGTGGGTGCTGGGCGACCGCACGCAGGCGCCGTCAGGCGCAGGCTTCGCCCTGGAGAACCGCGTCGCCACCACGCGCGCGCTGTCCGACATCTATGGCGAAATGCATGTGCATCGGCTGGCCGGCTTCTTCCGCCGCTTCCGCGACGCGCTGATCGGCATGGCCAACGACACTGGCGGCCGCGTCGCCATCCTGACGCCGGGGCCGCTCAACGAGACCTATTACGAGCACGCCTATATCGCGCGCTATCTCGGCATCATGCTGCTCGAAGGCGAGGACCTGACCGTCTCGGGCGGCAAGCTGATGGTGCGCACCGTTTCGGGGCTGAAGCCTGTCGGCGTGCTGTGGCGGCGGCTGGATGCCGCCTTCGCCGATCCGCTGGAGCTGAGGCCGGATTCGCAGATCGGCACGCCAGGCCTGGTCGAGGCGATCCGCCGGGGTACGGTCTCGGCCGTCAATGCGCTCGGCTCGGGGCTGATGGAAACGCGGGCGCTGCTTTCCTTCCTGCCGAGGATCTCGCGGGAATTGCGGGGCGAGGAATTGCTGCTGCCGAGCGTCGCCACCTGGTGGTGCGGGCAGGACAGCGAGCGCGAGCACGTGCTTGCCAACCTCGACCGCATGGTGGTCGGTCCGGCGCTGTCGACACGGCTTGCCTTCGAGGACGACGATGCGACCAGGCTCGGCTCGACGCTGTCCGATGCCGAACGGGCCGAACTGGTGGCGCGGATCAAGGACGGCGGCGGCGACTTCGTCGGCCAGGAAGCGGTGACGCTTTCGACCACGCCCGTCTATATCGGTGGCTGGCTGGAGCCGCGGCCGGCAAGCCTGCGCGTCTATCTGGCGCGCACGCCGGATGGCTGGACAGTGATGCCCGGCGGTTTTGCACGGGTCGGCTTCTCGCAAGACGCGACGGCCATCGCCATGCAGCGCGGCGGCCAGGCGGCGGATGTGTGGGTGGTCAGCGACCGGCCGGTGGAGCGCGAGACGCTGCTGCCGCAGGAGCACGACAGCTTCACCCGCTCGATGCCTGGCAGCCTGCCCAGCCGCGCCGCGGAGAACCTGACATGGCTCGGCCGCTACATCGAGCGCTCGGAAGACACGGCGCGGGTGCTGCGCGCCTATCATGTGCGGCTGGCGGAGACCTCCGACCCCGAAACGCCGCTGCTCGCCGACATCAGGGACTATCTCGAACCGTTCGGCATCGACGTCGAAACGGCGATCCCGCTCGGGCTGATCAGCACGCTGGACAGCGCCGTCTACAGCGCCGGGCAGATCCGCGACCGTTTCTCGCCCGACGGCTGGCTGGCGCTGAAGGATCTGTCGAAGACGATCCATCAATTCGCCAAAACCGTCGCGCCGGGCGACGACGCGACGCGGGCGATGACGGTGATCCTGCGCAAGCTTGCCGGGTTCTCCGGCCTGCTGCATGAGAACATGTACCGCTTCACCGGCTGGCGCTTCCTCGAAATCGGCCGGCGGCTGGAGCGCGGCATCCAGATCGCCCGCATGCTCGCCCGGCTGACCAGGAAAGGCGCGCCGGACGGCGCGCTCGACATGATGCTGGAGATCGGCGACAGCGTCATGACCCATCGCCGGCAATATCCGGTGCAGGCTGGGCGGCGCACGGTGATCGACCTGCTGGCGCTCGACCCGCTCAACCCGCGCTCGATCCTGTTCCAGCTCGAACGATTGAAGGCGGAGATCGGCATGCTGCCTTCCGTTGGCGCCGAAGGACATATGTCGCCGGCTGCTAAGGAAATCCTGCAGCTCAACACGGCGATCGCCGTCATGGAGCCGTCGGACATGACGGCGCAAGTCATCGACGATCTCGCCAGCGAGATCGGCGGCCTCTACAACAGCCTCGCCAAGGCCTATTTCGGATAGGGCATGCTCTACGACATCAGGCTTCATCTGAGCTACGACTATGACGCCGCGGCCGGTGGCGGCCGGCATCAGGTTCGCGTGCTGCCGCCGACGATCGCGGGCGTGCAGCGGGTGGTCGCCGCCTCGCTGTCCTTCACGCCGGCGCCGGGCGAGCGCTCTGATTTCACCGACTTCTTCGGCAACAACGTCACCTCGCTCGCCTTTCGCGACGCCCATGACGCGCTCGACATCAGGATGAGCGCGCGCGTGTCGGTATCGCGCCCCGAGCCCGGGCTCGACGTTTCGCCCAACCTCCAGCGGCTGCGGGAGGAACTCGGCGGCGTGCGGTCGCTGGCGCCGGATTCGCCGCATCACTTCCTCGCCGCCAGCGATCATGCCGGCATCGATGCCGCGATCACCGCCTATGCGAAAGACAGCGTCGCAGGTTCGACGGTCGCCACGGTCATGGATCTGTGCAACCGCATCCAGCGCGACTTCACCTATGACGGCAAGGCAACCACCGTGCAGACCCGCGCCAGCGATGCTTTCGCCCTGAAACGCGGCGTCTGCCAGGATTTTTCGCACATCATGATCGCCGGCCTGCGCGGCCTCGGCATTCCCGCCGGCTATGTCAGCGGCTTCCTGCGCACCATACCGCCGAAGGGCAAGCCCCGGCTCGAGGGCGCCGATGCCATGCATGCCTGGGTCAAGGCGTGGTGCGGGCGCGACGCCGGCTGGCAGGAATTCGACCCGACGAACGGCATGCGGGCGAGCAATGACCACATCACCGTGGGCTACGGGCGGGACTATTCCGATGTGGCGCCGATCGTCGGCGTCCTGAAAACAACGGGCGGCCAGGCGGCCGAGCAAGCGGTCGACGTCATCCCGGTCATGCTCGAGAAGGTTTGAGATGCAAGCCTTTCCGGGGTTCCCGGGGGGCGTAAAGACTGCTTCTCAAATCCGGACGCTGCCGTTATCTTGCGCTTCGGGGCGGTAGGGCCGGTTGCGCAACATGCACCGGCGGAGTTTCCATTTGAGAGCGGTCAGCGTCATCATTCCGGCACACAATGCGGCGGCGACCATAGCGAGGACGCTGGCATCGCTGCGTCCAGAGGCTGATGTCATCGGTGAAGTGCTGCTGGTCGATGATTCTTCGTCGGACGACACAGCAAGCGTTGCCGAACATGCCGCTTCGCGGTGCGCGTTGCCGTTGCGCGTGATCCAGTCCAATTGCAGGGACGCGGGCGGAGCCCGCAATCTCGCTTTGGCGCAGGCGAACTACCCCTGGATCTACATGATCGATGCCGACGATCTGCATCTGGACGGCGGGCTGCGGTCATTGCTTTCCCGGACCGATATGCAGACGAGGGCCGATATGGTGGTCGGCGCCTTTCGCAGACGAACCGACGGCGTCGACCGGCAGATCAAGTTGCCTGTAGGTTATACGGCCGCCAGCACCGCCAATGCCTCGGCCTATATCCAGGGGCATGTACGCTCGATTGCCGTCGGAAGCGCGCTGGTGTCCCGGCGCGCGATCGATGAGACGCGATTCCCGACCGGGCTCGCCTATGACGAGGACACGTTGTTCTGGGCCAAGGTGCTCAGCACCGCCCGGCTTGCCGTCATCACGCAACCCGTCATGACCTATTTCGTTTCGGCGGAACGCTCCGACGATCGCTTCACGGTCAAGCCGGCGAAGCGCTTCCTCGAATGGCGGCAGGCGTTGCACGGGCTCGCCGATTGCGGGATCGCGAAGTCGGCGCTGAAGGTCAGGGAAGGCCTCGTCGCCCTGAAGATCGCGCGTGTCCACTATGCGCGCGGTGATCTGGATACGGCGGCCCGGTTCCTGGCCGTGGCCAGGGCGGCGCCGAAGGTGCCGTCGGACACCTGGCGTTGCATGCGATACCAGTTCAAGCTTGCGGCGCGGCGCCGCTTTTCTGTGCCGCGCATCCAGTTGCAAAGCGCTTGATGGCCGGGAGACCGGAACTCGCAGTCGTGGTGATTGGTTTGCGGGCGCCCGCCGAACTGGTCGCCGCGGTGCGGTCGGTGCTCGATCAGAACATCCCGCTCGAGATCGTCATCGTGAATTCGGGCGGTGGCAATGCCCAGGCACTTGTCGACAATGCCGGTCTCAACGTGAGGGTCGTCGAGGTCGAGCAGCGACTGTTTGCCGGCGGCGCGCGAAATCTAGGCATCGCGGCGACGCAGGCCCCGTTCGTCGCCTTCCTCGCCGGTGATTGTCTGGCCTGCCCGCGCTGGGCTGAAGTGCGCCTGCACCATCACCGGCAAGGGGCCGCGACCGTGGCAAGCGCCATCCTCAACAGCCATCCGCGCAATCTGGTGGCGTGCGCGGCGCACCTCGTGACGTACATGCGGCGTTTGCCCGGCCTCCCCGCCGAGAAGGCACTGCGCTACGGCGTCTCCTTCGACCGAAAGCTGTTCGATCTGTACGGGCTGTTCGACGAGCGCATGGCGTTGGGGGAAGACACCGATTTCATGGCCAGGCTGCCCGAGGCGATGCAGCCGGTCTGGGATCCGCAGGTCCTCACCATCCATCGCAACGAGACAAGCCTGTTCCGCCTGCTTGCCGACCAGTACCGCCGCGGCCGCCGCCTTGGCGGCTATTTGAGGACCGTCGAAGGCGAGAAGCCCCTGAGGCCATTTCGAAGGATTTTCCGGGACCGCCGCAACGTGAGCAAGCTGGCCAAGGAAGGGCTGTCCGGAAGGGACAGGACTTTTGCGATGCTTTCGCTGCCAATCGTGTGGCTGGCGCTGTTCGCCAAATCGCTGGGGTCTGCCATCGGCGCCAGATATGGCGAGAAGGGCCGGCGCCAATGATCACGGTCGAGATAAGGCCGCCACGCCGGCGGCGCGGTCGGTGGTTCGGGACGCGACGGAGGATCGTCGCGGTGTTCAGCTATCGCTACGACGCGCATCTGGTGCCGGGCCTGATCGCGAACCTCGACCCGATCGTGGACGGCTGGATCGCATATGACGATCGTGGTTCGGACGCGGTGTTCAGCAGCGAGCCGGCGAGGCGGCGTGCCCTGCTGAGCGCGGCCTTCGAGGCCGGCGCCGATTGGATCCTGGCAATGGACCCCGACGAGAGGTTGGAAAACGCGGTCGCCGATCAAATTGGCCAACTGACCAGCCGGTCGCGGCGCATCGCCTGGGGATTCCGGACGCTGGAAATGTACACGCCGGACAGCTACCGCGTCGACGGGCCCTGGGGGCAGAAGATGCAGCACAGGCTGTTCAGCGCCTACCATCCGGATCGCTATCGATCGACGGATTTGCATGGCGCCTGGTTCCACGAAGACCTCCGCCTCAAGCTCAGGGACAGCGGTCTCAACCTTTATCATCTGAAGATGATCGAGCCGAAGCGGCGCGCGGCACGGCGCGACCTCTACAAT
>NZ_RZOF01000316.1:0-7295 GCF_003998955.1 Mesorhizobium sp. M4B.F.Ca.ET.017.02.2.1
GCCGCGTCGCGAAAGCCATCACGCTTGTGCGACTGACAAAGCCCAATGCTCATAAAGCCGGATCAGGTCCGGCCGGTGTGTGGCGTAGGTGCAGTATGACGATGTGAGCCGCTACACCGTGCGCGTCTCCCAGTCTGTCCATAGGCTCGGAAGAAGTCGGACAGTTTGACATGGCCGGTCAGTTGCAACTCCCTTTCCCAACACTCCACTGCCCGGTAGAGCGCATGAAAAATCTCCTTTCGGGCGGTTTCTTAAGACGCTCGCCACGCCATGAGGCAGTGGGGCATCGGTGTCCGTCAGGTGCTTCTGCCCATGCAGGATTCCACAACATTGATGAAATCGTTTGTTTCGATGAAAGGCATCCACACTTTGGATAGTTGACCACGCGTTTCAAAGGTCGTGAACTACATCTCCTCGTTGTGCTCGACGCACTCCCGACAGAGCGCAACCTCATGGGCGCGGCATGCAAGATTAACCGAGCCCAGCCGGTCATGAGTGCGGCCGGCGCTCGGCTGCTCGATTATTTGCGCGATGAGCTCGCGACCATGTCCGCGGAGGTATTCAAACTTAACGCTGCGTCCGGGAGCTCTTGCCCTCCAGTTCGCGACGCTCTCCTGCCCATCCAGTGCTCGTTTATTTCGTCGGATAGTTTGACCCGGCTCTACCGAATCGCCGCTTCAGGATCATTCTTTCCGATTTCGTCACGCTCGTATTTCTGCCGCGCCCTACACCGATTAGGCGCGAACAAACTGAGCGCCTTGGAACCCGAACCCGTGCGTCGTGACCGGGAGCATCCGGGGCGAACTCATGCGCTCGGGGGCATCGCATCACCGGACGGCGACAGGCACGGTCGACCGGCATCTCGGCATCGGCTGGGAATTCGTCCATGGTCTGCATTGACGACGCTTCCTGAGGCCACGTAGCTCTTATGCCAAGCTGGGCGCCCGGGTCGAGCGCGTAATGACGACAATTGCTTCGCTACAGGTCAAACGCTTTCCGGGCCACCTGCAAAGTCTTCACCCGGCCGTACAGCGCCCAAGACCACTGATGTGATCGACAAGAGCCTTGTTGATAAATCTGCGCTATTCTCCTGTCGCGCACGGACGACCGCGTGGCGAAGAGCAGGGTCCGAGATGAGAGCCCTGCCGCGCAGCTTCTATCGTCGCGCCTCGTTTGCGGCATCCGTGCCTACCCTCTTCGGACCTCGTGGGTTCCAACCGGCGGCGAGGCGTGCATAGGCGCCCTCGGCCTGCTCCACCCAGCGGCGCTCTTCTTCCCGGTGGCTCTTTATGTTGTAGGCGTGCGCGGCTCCCTTTTGGCCGCGCACAGCCTTGCTCCCGGCCTTGAGTTCCACATCGCGCAAGCTTCTTGGCATGCAGGGAGGGTCGAGCCCACGCGTAACTCTCGCCCTTCATCAACAGATGCCAGATCACGACAGAGAGTTTGCGTGCGGTTGCCACGGCCGCGACATGCTGTCCGCGCCGGGCTCGCACGCCGCAGGGAGAAGGCTCGCAACGGTCCGGGAGCACGAGCGGCCGCCCAGGCCGCCTCGACGAGCATGCCGCGCGCATGACCACGGCCCTGCTTGGTGATCCGCCCATGGTAGGCCGGACCTGGCCGGACTGTCGGACGCTTGGGTTCAACCCGAGATAGGTCACGAGCTTCTGCGGATCGTCGAAGCGCGACACGTCGCCGATCGCCGCCTTCATCGCCAGCGCGACGGTGATGTCGACGCCGGGAATGGTCATCAGCCGCTTCACGCCTTCATCCTCGAGAGCCGAGCGGGCAAGATCGCGTTCGATGACCTGGAGGTCTTCGCCCAATCGGTCGAACTCGCGCAGATGCCGATCGATCGCGAGGCGCTCGTCCTGCGGTACGACCTGCTCGATTAACCAGGTCCGACCCTTGGCGCCGCACAGGTCGGCATGCGGGCAGGACGGGATCAGGTGGCTATGAAGGATCGACTGGATGACGGTCTTCAATCGAGATCTCTGTCGGACAATCTGATTGCGCCGTGTCACCTGTCGACGCAGAGCCTGCGTCGGCTCGTCCGCAATCCAGACTTCTGGCAAGAAGCCGCTGGCATAGAGCTGCGCAAGAACGTCGGCCTCGATCGTCGTTTTGATCTTGGCATAGGCAATGATACGCACCTGTTTCGGGTTGCCGATCCCCACCTTCTTCACATGCGGCGCAACCACAGCCGTAGCGGACGTCGCGTTGCCGGTGGCCTCGATCACCCCGACATCGTTCGGCGACAGCTTCGCGGCGAACGCCGCCAGCAGATCGCGCCGCATGTCGACGCGGCCGAGTCGCCTGAGCCTGCCATCCTCCCATGCCACTGCTTCGGCGAAGGCGCGGTGAATATCCAGTCCGATGATGCGCATGCCCGTTCCTCCTTCTTGGCTCGGTCAAAGACGGGAGCTGGCGGGTAACACGACATCTACTGATCCGCGCTCGCAGCGCCTCCGGGAAAGTCGCGAGGGGCGGCGATGTAACGAGCTCGGGCTCTCAGCCCACGGTCTATTGACGGCCTGCCTGCACCTTCGTGCTCCCGGTGCCCCACGTCCCGGATGGGCTCACCATAAGGGCGTTCCAAAACAAGAACGGCAGGACGAAAAGGCACCACAGATCACCACCGGATAACAGCAAGGCCAAGCGCTTCGTTCAGACAGGCTTGCGCCAATGGGCTTAGGCCGAGCCTACAACAGTTCTCAAAAACGCTGCCGAACTGCTGCATTGGCTTCGCCGATACAACACAGGCCTCACGGCAGCTTAGGATCAAACCGCCCATCAGTCGCCTCGGACCACGCCTTGCTAGGTCGGGGCCGCCGAAGACGCTGGTTGATAGCCCGGCGCCATCGGCCCGGCATTTCAAACCGCCAATCTCTGACCTGCACAGTACGTACGATTGCTCGCTTCGGCAGATCACGCGGCTCATATGTCGGACCTTAACGTCATCCATCATAAACTTTTTGCGACAAAAGATTGCAAGAATGCTAAATTGTTAAAGTCGTTTGTTTCGGTTAAAGGCATCCATCCCATGGATGGCTGATGACATGCGTTTCAAAGGACTTGATCTAAATCTCCTCGTTGTGCTCGACGCACTCCTGACGGAGCGTAATCTCTCGGCGGCGGCACGCAGGATCAACCTGAGTCAGCCCGCCATGAGTGCGGCCGTCGCCCGACTGCGCGATTATTTCCGCGATGAACTGTTTACGATAAGAGGTCGCGAACGATTTCTAACCCCGCGTGCGGCAGCATTTGCCCCCGCAGTTCGCGACGCTCTCCAGCACATCCAGTGCTCGATTATTTCTTCGGATCCGTTTGACCCAGCTCGAGCCGATCGCCTCTTCAGGATCATTCTTTCCGATTTCGTCACGCTCGTGTTTTTCGAAAAGCTTGTGGAGCGTATTGCACGGGAAGCCCCCGCCGTCAGCTTCGAACTGCTGCCTGTCGACGATAGCCCCGATGAGCTTCTCCGGCGCGGTGACGTCGATTTTCTAATTCTACCGGATATGTTCACGTCGAGTGTGCATTCAAGCGTTCCGCTGTTTGACGAGAAGCTCGTGTGCGTAGGCTGTCCCACAAACAAGCAGCTGCCACAGCAGCTTACATTCGAGAGATACATGTCGATGAGGCACGTCGCGGTCAGGTTCGGGCGTACGATGAAGCCGTCTATCGAGGAATGGTTTTTGCTTGAGCATGGCCTTAAGAGACGTGTCGAGGTCGCCGTGCAGGGCTTCAGCATGATTCCACCTATGGTGTCCGGCACAGCTCGTATAGCGACCATGCCCTTGCGGCTGGTCAGGCATTTCGAAAACACGTTCCCCCTGCGGGTTATCGAACTTCCGCTGCCATTTCCCACATTCACCGAGACCCTCCAATGGCCGGCCCTCCACAATAGCGATCCGGCAAGCATCTGGATGCGGGAGATAATGATGCAAGAGGCATCTCGGATGGCTGTCCCGCTGTGAACCCACGGAAAATTCAGGCGCACCTATAGTCACTACTCCTGTCACCATCTACTCTGACGACAATAGCCCTCGCCGGATAAAGTCGATGCTGGCGGCAAGTGCGCCTGCGAGATCGTCCAGAGAATGGACTTCCTCGACCAGCTCGAACGAGAAAGGTCCCGCGTAGCCGCCATCCAGCAGCGCCTGAATCTGGCTGCCATTGTCGGAACCTGCAAGAAAGCGATCGGGGTAAATCCAGAAGGTCGGGTCGTTTACGCTTGAAATGTGCACCAGGCCGGTAAGCTCGCAGAACAGGCATGTCTCCCCGGCCAGGGTGTGGTGGAACGTGTCGTGCACGAGGCGAAAGACGGACTGGCCATCAACCGCGGCAACGGCCTCGGCCGCTTCCTTCTTTGATCGAAGCGAGCAGGTTCGGAAACCCAGCGGCTCGATAAGACCGATCAGACCCCGCGACTGGAGGATTGGCTTGATCTCGTTTAGAGCGAAACGAAGATTGTCCTGGCGCTCGCTATTGGTGGGCCACGAGCTGCGGTTGGCCGGCACCAAAACGAGCGTCTCCGCCCCGCACGCCGTCGCATAATCGGCGAGGTTGCTTGCCTCGGCCTGACGCGTTGGAGTCCAGTCGTTGAACCGCTGCAAGGCGTTGACAGAGATGATCGTGATGCCCGCTTCGGTAGCGGCAAACCGGACGTCCGCAGCCGGAATGCCGCGTGCGACAGGATTGCTGAAATGAGGGTAACGGATTTGGACGTCGGTCAGGCCTTGGTCACGGGCAAGCGCGAAAAGCGCACTGACGTCAAGGCGGGGCGCCGCCATGTGATCGAGTGCAAAGCGGGGCGATACCTGGCGCATTGCTTGACTTTCCTTCCATGAAGCGCGGCTGCCATTTCGGCATCCGGCTTCTTTCAAGACGGAACCACGCCGGTTCACAGATCGGACAGAGACGGCCGAGTCAATCGAGCTTTCCTTTCATCGGTGAAAGGAAAATGGGCGCTCATGATAGAAATCCATCAAGCTCAAATATTTTCCGGAAGATAAATGTCGAACGGCAGAAATGTCTGCCCCGGGCTCTCCGCGACGCCGGCTTTGATGGCCCGCTCCATTGCCATTATCAGCTCCTGGCAAAGTCGGCGCATTGGCGTGCCGACCGCCATCGTCAAGATGTCATCCGCAAGCGCCCCACGTGACTGCGGCGTCATTTCACTCACGATCGCGACGAGATCCTGACCGCTCCCCTCTTCTCGGAGCGCGGAAATTGCCCCCTCTATCCCCCCGCCGGCCATATAGAAGCCGACGAGCTCTGGTTCCCGCTGCATAAGATCCAGCAATTTTTCGTAAGTGAGCTGCCGTTCATCAAGGTTCACGAGCGCATCAAGCACCTCGAATTTTGGCGCGTTCTCACGAAAATACGCACGAAAGGCCGTTTCCCGCGTCGCATGCGCCTGGAAGCGATGGCTTCCGACAAACACCGCCACCTTGCCGGGCCGTTTTGCGGTCTTGGAAAACACCCAAGCGGCAGTCCGTCCGACCTTGCTGTTGTTGAGGCCGATGTAGCCCTCGCGCACGCCATCGGCGAAGTCGGATAGCAGCGAAAATACCGGGATACCTTTCGCCTTGAGCTCCTCGACTGATGCTGTGATTTTCGGGTGATCGGCCGCCACCATGGCGATCGCCTGGCAGCGGCTCCCAAGGTCCTTAAGAAGCGGGAGCAGGTCACGCGGCAAATGTGACTGCGCGAACTCGATGATCGGAAGGCCGTGGAAGGATTTAGCCATACTGACCGACTCTTCGATCTTGCGAGCGAAATCTTGGTAGAAATCGTGGGTAGGTTTTCTCAAGATGAAGCCCAGCTTGTAGTGCGGCAGGTGCTGCTGCAAGCGCTGTTTGATGAGACCGGCAGCATGATAGCCGATCGCGTGCGCGGCCGCATGGACCCGCTGGGCGGTCTCCTCTCGCACCGGAAGGCGGACGTTCAGAACCCGATCGACTGTTGCTACGCTGACTCCGGCTTCGCGGGCGAGATCGGCAATTGTGACGCGCTTTCCCCTAGCGATTCTGATCGGCCGGTCCTCCATCATCCGGTGCGCTCCCGCGACGGCTTGGGGCGGCAAGCTGAAATAGTTCCCACACCCGGCGGTTGATAGCGCATTCGACGAACAGCGCTCCATGCGCACCCAGATGAGTTTCCGTGAACCGTTCGTTTGCTTAGGGGCTTCATGGTGTTGTATTACTCACTGCGTTAGTACTCTATTTCCAGCGCTCTTTGGAGGCTGGCAATTCGACTGTTGTGGCAAGGCCGCGACTTACACGTCGCGCTGTTGCGATTTTGCTTGCGGGGAGCCAGTTTGATGTAACCCTAACCGCGGAAAGCGGCTTCCATCCGTGACTGGTCCAATTCGCCTTCCCAGCGAGCGACAACGAGCGATGCCACCGCATTACCGACTAAATTCGTCAGCGCGCGGCATTCCGACATGAAGCGGTCCACGCCAAGAATTAGAGCCATTCCGGCAACGGGAACACTCGGCACGACAGAGAGAGTAGCGGCCAATGTGATGAAGCCGGCGCCGGTGACGCCTGCCGCACCCTTCGAGGAAAGCATCGCAATTAGCAGCAGGAGGATCTGATCGGCAATTGACAAATCTGTGTTCGTCGCCTGCGCGATGAAGAGGGCGGCGATCGTCATGTAGATATTGGTACCGTCCAGATTGAATGAGTATCCAGTAGGGATGACGAGACTTACGACCGAACGCGCGGCGCCGGCCTTCTCCATCTTCTCCATGAGCGAGGGCAGCGCGGCCTCCGAGGAGGACGTTGCCAGGACAAGCAGCAGTTCGTCCTTGATGTAGCGGACAAGAGAAAAGATCGAGAAGCCGTTGTAGCGGCAGACCGCGCCGAGAGCCCCGAACACGAAGAGGAAGGCGGTAAGATAGAACGTCGCGACCAGTATCGCGAGGTTGGCCACCGAACCGATACCGTATTTGCCGATCGTAAAGGCCATTGCGCCGAAGGCGCCGATGGGTGCAGCCTTCATCAGAATGCCGACGAGCTTAAAAATGGGGGCGGTAAGCGCCTGGAGAAAGGTAACGACCGGCCTGCTCGTCTCTCCGGTCATCGCCAAAGCAATGCCGAACAGGACCGAGAAGAACAAGACTTGCAGGATGTCGCCTTCCGCGAAGGCACTGGCAATCGTTGACGGGATGATGTTCATCAGGAAGCTGGTCACGGACTGCTCGTGAGCCGTGGCCACATAGCCCTTAACGGCTTGGACATCGAGCGAGGCCGGATCGATGTTGAGGCCGGCGCCAGGCTGAACGATATTCG
>NZ_RZOF01000317.1:0-7239 GCF_003998955.1 Mesorhizobium sp. M4B.F.Ca.ET.017.02.2.1
GGTTGGAACTGGCGCTCGGCTGCCATTTCCGTGTCGCCGACCAAGCCGCCAGGCTCGGCCTGCCCGAGGTAAAGCTCGGCCTGCTGCCGGGCGGCGGCGGCACGGTGCGCCTGCCGCGCCTGGTCGGCGCGGCGAAGGCGCTCGGCATGATCGTTTCGGGAACGCCGATTTCGGCCGGCGAGGCCAAAGCGGCGGGTCTTGTCGACGCGGTCTTCGAGGAAGAACTCCTTGCGGCGACCATTCGTTTCGCTAGCGAAATGGTTGCGGACGGCGGGCCATTCCTGCCGGTTCGCGACCGCAGTGAGCGCCTTGCCGAAACCGATCTTTCGGCTTTCGACGCCCAGGCCACCGAGCTGGCCAGGAAGGCGCGCGGCCTGGAGGCTCCGCTTGCCTGCGCGCAGGCAGTACGCAACGCGATCACGCTGCCATTCGATGAAGCGCTGGCGGCCGAGCGCCAGCTCTTTCTCAAGCTGGTGTCCGGCGACCAGTCGCGGGCGCAGCGGCATCTGTTTTTCGCCGAACGCGAAGCGGCAAAGATACAAGGCAAGGACGTCACGCGGCGCAAGATCGCCCGCGTCGGCATCATCGGCGCCGGCACGATGGGGGGCGGCATCGCGATGGCCTTTGCCAATGGCGGCTTTCCGGTGACCTTGCTCGAAACCGGCGAGGAGGCGCTGCAACGGGGCCTCGCAATGATCGAGAAGAACTACGCCGTCTCGGTCGGGCGTGGCTCGCTAACGGAAGAGGCCAGGCAGCAACGGCTTGGCCTGTTCAAGGGCAGCACCGACTATGCCGACCTTGCCGATTGCGACCTGGTCATAGAGGCCGTGTTCGAGGACATGGCGGTCAAGAAGGAGGTGTTCGGCAAACTCGACGCGGTGGCCAGGCCGGGCGCGATCCTTGCCACCAACACCTCCTATCTCGATGTCGACGAGATCGCCGCCTCGACGTCGCGGCCGCAAGATGTGCTCGGCATGCATTTCTTCTCGCCGGCCAATGTCATGAAGCTCCTGGAAATCGTGCGCGCCGATATGACCGCGCCCGACGCGCTGGCGACGGTTGCGGAGCTGGCGCGGCGCATCGGCAAGGTGCCGGTCGTCGTCGGCGTCTGCCACGGCTTCGTCGGCAATCGCATGCTGTCCGCGCGCGGCACGGAGAACGAAGCGCTGTTGCTGGAAGGGGCGACGCCCGGCCAGGTCGACAAGGCGTTCATCGATTTCGGCTGGCCGATGGGGCCGTTCCAGATGGGCGACCTCGCCGGCCTCGACATCGGCTGGCGCAATCGCAAGGCGCGCGGCCAGATAGCTGTCATCGCCGACACGCTCTGCGCGCAGGGCCGTTTCGGCCAGAAGACCGGCAGGGGCTGGTATCGCTATGAAAGCGGCTCGCGCGAGCCCGTCCCTGATCCCGAGGTCGAGGAATTGATCCGCGCCAAGGCGGCCGAGCTCGGCATCGCGCGGCGCGAGATCGGCGCGGACGAGATCATCGAGCGCACGCTCTATCCCCTCGTCAGCGAGGGCGCGAAGATCCTGGAGGAAGGCATTGCCGCCCGCGCGTCGGACATCGACGTCGTTTGGACGAACGGCTACGGCTTTCCCATCGGCAAGGGTGGGCCGATGTTCTGGGCCGGCCTCGAAGGGGCTGCGAAGATCGTCGAGCGGCTGGAGCATTGGCACCGGCTAACCGGTCGGGTGATCTTCGAGCCGGTGCCGATGCTGAGAAGGTTCGCGGAGACGGGGTCGTGGGACGGTGCTGGCGGCTAGTACGGTCATCGACCATCTAGAATGAACGCCGCGTTCCTTCACGCCCCCCTCTGTCCTGCCGGACGTCTCCCCCACAAGGGGGGAGATTAGCGGTTTTGGCGCCTCGCTCTTCTAGCCACGCTGGTAAAGCCGGCGTGACATCCGATCTCCCCCCAAGTGGGGGAGATGTCCGGCAGGACAGAGGGGGGCGCTGTCCCGCCACCCTTCCGGCATCCAAGCGACCACATCAAATTTGACCATGTGGACAAAACTCAGACACCGTTCCATAGTCCAGCGTCTGACATTCCTGAGAACGGCCGGCTCGACACGGCTGTCAACCAGAGGGGCACTTCCATGAAAGACGATCATAGCAAGACGCAACGCGCCGGCCTGTCGCGGCGCACCGTGCTGGAACTCGGCGCGCTCGGCCTTGCGGCGGCGGTGCTGCCGAATGCCGCCTTCGCCAAGGACAAGAAGCTGAAGGTGGCGGCGATCTTCGCCACGCCGATCGAGGAGCCGTGGGACAACCAAATCCACGTCGCCCTGCAGAAGGCCGAGAAGGAGCTGGGCATCGAATACAAATGGTCGGAGAAGGTGCAGACGGCCGACTTCAGCCGCGTCATGCGCGAATATGCGCAGGGCGGCTACCAGCTGGTGCTGGGCGATGCCTTCGCCGCCGAGCGCGAGTCGCGCCGCACGGCAAAACAGTTCCCGAAGACCGCATGGCTGTTCGGCTCCGGCGCCGGGCCGGCCGAGCCCAATTTCGGCGTCTTCGACAACTGGATCCATGAGCCGGCCTATCTCTCCGGCCTGATCGCCGGCAAGATGTCGAAGTCCGGCACGGTCGGCGCGGTCGCGGCGATGGGCATTCCGGAAGTGAACCGGCTGGTCAACGCCTTCTTCGCCGGCGCCAAGGAGGTCAACCCGAACGTCAAGAAGAAGGTCGCCTTCATCGGCTCCTTCTTCGATCCGCCGAAGGCCAAGGAAGCAGCCGTGGCGCAGATCGATGCCGGCGTCGACGTCATCTATGCCGAGCGCTTCGGCGTCATCGAAGCGGCGGTGGAGAAGAAGATCCTCGCCATCTCCAACATGTCCGACCAGTCGAGCCTCGGCCCGGATACGGTGATCACCGGGCCGGTGTGGGACATGTACCCGACGGTCGAGCAGGCGATCAAACTGGTCAAGGCGGGTGTCTTCACCGCGCAGGACTATGGCGACTTCTCGCGCATGGCCAAGGGCGGCTCGTTCCTGGCGCCGTATCACAAGTTCGACAAGACGCTGCCGGCCGAGGTCAAGGAGCTGGTCGAGAAGAAGAAAGCCGAGATCCTCGAAGGAAATTTCCGCGTCGACGTCGACGAGAACACGCCGGTTTCGGATTAGAGCCGGCGTTCCCCTCCCCCTTGAGGGGAGGGCGGCCCGCAGGGCCGGGAGGGGTCGCCCGCGACGCGCTCCAGCTTGCTAAGTCATAGGTCGAGGCGGTTGAGGTGACCCCTCCCGCCTCGCTTCGCTCGGCACCCTCCCCTCAAGGGGGAGGGATACCAGGAGTATCCCTTGTCCGCCCCTTTGATCGAAATGCGCGGCATCACCAAGAGCTTCGGCGCCGTCAAGGCGAACGAGGCCGTGAATCTCAGCGTCGCACCTGGCGAGATCCTTGGGCTGCTTGGCGAGAACGGCGCCGGCAAGACAACGTTGATGAACGTGCTGTTCGGCGCCTATGCACCTGACGCCGGCGAGATACTGGTCGAGGGCCGGCCGGTCGCCATCCACAGTTCGGCAGACGCGCTCGCCGCCGGCATCGGCATGGTGCACCAGCATTTTCATCTGGCGCCGCGGCTGACGGTGCTGGAGAACCTCCTGATCGGCATTCCGGGCAAGTCAGGCCGCATCGACCGCGCTGGCGGGCTGGCGCGGCTGAAGGAGATCGGCCGCCAGCACGGCTTGAGCCTCGATCCCGCCCTGCCGGTCTCGGCGCTGTCGGTCGGCGAGCAGCAGCGGCTGGAGATCATCAAGGCGCTGTTTCGCGGCGCCAAGCTTTTGATCCTCGACGAACCAACGGCGGTGCTGGCGCCAAGCGAGGTCGACGGCCTGTTCGCCGCCTTGCGCTCGATGGCGGGCCAGGGACTCGGCATCATTTTCATCTCGCACAAGCTCAACGAGGTGAGAGCGCTGACCCACCGTTGCGTGGTGCTGCGGCACGGCAAGGTCGCCGGCCGCGTCGACGACCCCGCCAACACGACGTCGTCCGAGATGGCGCGATTGATGTGCGGTCATGAGATCGTGCCGCCGACCAAAGAGGCTTCGACACCGGGCGGCTCCGTGCTGCTGCTCGATCGCATCTCGACCTCGGGCCATGCCGGCACGCCGCTGCGCGAGGTGTCGCTCTTCGTCCGCTCCGGCGAGATCCTCGGCATCGCCGGCGTCTCCGGCAATGGCCAGCGGGCGCTGGCCGATGTCATCTCCGGCATGCTGCCACCGAAAACCGGCACGATGACAATGGCCGGCAAGGCAGTTGCGCAATTCTCGCCGCGCGTGGTGCAGGCACTCGGCCTTGGCCGCATCCCCGAGGACCGGATGACGACCGGCCTGGTCACCAACCTGCCGCTTGCCGATTCCATGGTGCTGCCGCGCATCGGCACCGAGGCGTTCAGCCGCAAGGGTCTGCTCAATCCGTCCGCCATCCGCGCTTTCGCCGAAACCCAGATCAAGGCCTATGACATACGCTGTCCCGGACCGATGGTGCGCGCTGGCGCGCTCTCCGGCGGCAATCTGCAGAAGGCACTGCTGGCGCGCGAGCTCGCCTTCGATCCGAAGGTGCTGATCGTCTCGCAGCCGACGCGCGGCCTCGATATCGGCGCCGCCCGCTTCATCCACGAAAAGTTCCTCGCCATGCGCGCCAAAGGCTGCGGCATCGTCGTCATCGGCGAGGATCTGGAAGAGCTGCTGATGCTCTCGGACCGCATCGCGGTCATGTATGAGGGCCGCATCGCCGGCACGCTGGCCGGCGCGGAGGCCACCGTCGCAAGGCTCGGCCTGATGATGACCGGCGCGGAGGGGAGGGCGTAGAGCGTGGGTTTGCCTCTGATTTCGAACGTCGGCGCCGCCCCTCACCTGCCTGCCGGCATCCTCTCCCCGTATAGTGAGGGGGAGAGGGGCGCTTTCATCGATGATTTCGCCAATCGCGAGCGTTGCAAGAAGGGTGTGACGGCTGCGGCCAGCCCCCTTCTCCCTGTCACTATACGGGGAGAAGGTGCCGGCAGGCGGATGAGGGGCCGCGCCGACATCTGGCGAGCGGAGGGCCACGCCTGATGTTTCGCCTGGAAGCCCGCACCAGCACTCCGGCCTGGTTCAATCTGGCGCTGCCGCTGCTTGCGATCGGCGCCGCGCTCGTCCTTTGCAGCGGGCTGATAGCGGTGGCCGGCGCCGGCGTGATCGAGGCTTATGGCGTGATGCTGTCGGCCTCGCTCGGCGACAGCTACGCCATCACCGAGACGCTGGTGCGCGCCGCGCCGATGATCTTAACCGGCCTGGCGGTGGCGGTCGCCTTCCGGGCAAAATTCTGGAACATCGGTGCCGAGGGCCAGTTGCTGGCGGGCGCCGTGGCGAGTTGCTTCGTCGGCGCCATCCCGATGCCGGGCACTCTCGCCATGCTCCTGATGGCGCTGGCGGGTGCCGCGGCCGGCGCCGCCGTGGCGCTGGTGCCGGCGACGCTGCGCGTCAAATTCAAGGTCGACGACGTGGTCAGTTCGCTGCTGCTCAACTCGGTCATCTATTACGCGCTGATGGCGCTGATCGAGGGGCCGTGGAAGGATAGCTTCAGCGGCTATCCGATCTCGCCGCCTATCGAGGATTCGGCCAATTTCCCGGTGCTGGTCGAGGGTACGCGGCTGCATCTCGGCGTCGTGGCGGCGCTGGTCGCGGCGCCCTTGATCTGGTTCCTGATCGCACGCACGACGCTCGGCTTCCGCATCCGTGTCACCGGCGAGAATCCGGAAGCCGCCCGCTACGGCGGCATCAACGTGCAGCGCGTGCTCATCTCGACCGCGCTGCTCTCCGGCGCGCTGGCGGGCCTGGCCGGCGTCGGCGAGGTCGGCGGCGTGCATTTCCAGGTGATGAGCGACATTTCGCCCGGCTACGGCTATTCCGGCATTGTCGTTGCCATGCTGGCCAGGCTTAGTCCGCTCGGCGTGGTGCCGGCGGCGCTCTTCCTTGCCGCGGTGATGACCGGGGCCGAGGCGATGTCGCGGGCGACCGGCGTGCCGGCTTTCCTCAGCGACGTCATCCAGGGCACGGCGCTGCTTGCCATGCTGGTGGCGCTGCTGTTCACCGCCTATCGAATTCGGCGGGTAGCGACATGAGCGCGGTGTTCGAGCAGATTTTCCAGGTCGGCTTCCTCGCCGCCATCATCCGCATCGCCACGCCGCTCGCCTTCGCCACGCTCGGCGAAATGTTTTCCGAGCGTGCCGGCGTGCTCAATCTCGGCATCGAAGGCATCATGCTGTTGTCGGCAATGGCCGGCTTCACCGCCACCAGCCTCAGCGGCAGCCTGTGGCTCGGCGTGCTGGTGGCCGTGGCGACTGGGGCGCTGATGGGCGCGGTGCATGCGCTGTTCACGGTGGCGCTGGGCTTAAGCCAGCATGTCTGCGGCATCGGCGTGACGCTGTTCTGCTCAGGGCTCGCGTATTTCCTCTACCGGCTGATCTTCGGCCAGCAGTCGGTGCCACCGAGCATCAAGGGTTTCCAGCCCGAGCCGATCCCGCTGCTTTCGGACATTCCGATCCTCGGCCCGGCGGTGTTCAACCAGTTCACGCTTGTCTATCTGGCGATCATCGCCGTTCCGCTCGCCGCCTTCGTGCTCTACCGCACGCCATGGGGGCTCTCCGTGCGGATGGTCGGCGAGAACCCGCGCGCCGCTGACTCGGCCGGCGTCAGCGTGATTGGCACGCGCTTCCAGGCGGTGATCCTTGGCGGCGCGCTGATGGGCCTTGCCGGCGCATTCCTCACCATGGCGCAGTTCAACGCCTTCACCTTCGGCGTGGTGTCCGGGCGCGGCTGGGTGGCGATCGCGCTGGTCGTGTTCGGCCGCTGGGACCCGTGGCGCTCGGCGGGGGCGGCGCTGCTGTTCGCCTTCGTCGACGCGCTGCAGCTCAGGATGCAGGCGAGCGGGCTCGGCCACATCCCCTACGAAGCCTTCCTGATGCTGCCCTTCATCTTCACCATCGTCGCTATGGCCTTCATGTCGCGCAACGCGGTCGCGCCCTCGGCGCTGCTCAAGCCGTTCCGCAGGGAGGAGCGTTAGAGGACTTGGCGCCCTTTCCTCTCCCTCCGGAGCGGGAGAGGTGGCGCTGCGAAGCAGCGGCGGAGCGGGGGAACCACCTCGCAACCGTCGCCAACCGATGCGCAGGAAACTCCCTGCACCGCGCCGAGGGTCGACCCCCACTCCGTCGAGCTGCGCTCGACACCTCTCCCCCGATCGACGGGGGAGAGGAAGGGCGCCAAG
>NZ_RZOF01000318.1:0-7216 GCF_003998955.1 Mesorhizobium sp. M4B.F.Ca.ET.017.02.2.1
GCCTGGGTCAAAGGGCCCTTGCCGGCGAACAGTTCGGGCACGATCTCATGCGCTCCGACGACCTTGATGCCGCGCTTTTCCAGAAAGCGCGTCAGGATCCGCAGCAGGCCGTCATCTCCGCGCGCCAGCCCCATCACCACCGTCGGCACGACCGCCAGCAGGCCAAGGCTCGGCCGCATGGCGCTTAATTTCGGCCTGCGCCTGATCTCGCCGGCCAGCACGAGATGGCTGATCCGCTTGCGCCTGAGCAACGGGACCAGCGAGCCGAAGTCTTCGAGCGCGAGTTGCTCGGCCTCATAGCCGGCGAGGTCCTGCTTGCGGTCGACCTCGCCTTCGGCAGCGATGATGACGGGCGGGTGCCCTTGCCTTGCCAGGCTGGCCGCGACTTCCACCGGCAGGCTGCCGCCGCCGGCGATGATGCCGACCCTGGAGCCCGGCGCGAGGTCTAGCTTGGCTCCGGCAGCCTCAGCCTTCGTCATCGGCATCGTCGCCGTCGCCGCCCTTGAGCGACGGGACGGCATAGTGCCGCTTGCCGCGACTGGCGATGAAATCGATGATTTTCATGGCCGTCGGCGAGGAGGCGAATTCCGCCTTGGCGAACTCGATGTTCTCGCCGACGGTCCGCGAGCGGTCGAAGATCGTCCGGTAGGCCTTGCGCAACAGGTGGATCTCGGCGCGCGGCAGGCCCGAGCGCTTTAGGCCGACGATGTTGAGGCCGCGAAGGCTGGCGCGGTTGCCGACGGCAATCGCATAGGGAATGACATCGCCGACGACTGCCGAACAGCCGCCGATGAAGGCGTTGTTGCCGATGCGGACGAACTGGTGAACGGCGGTGAGGCCGCCAATATAGACGTTGTCGCCGATCTCGCAGTGGCCGCCGAGCGTCGCGCCATTGGCGAAGGTGGCGTTCTTGCCAACGACGCAGTCATGGGCGATGTGGGCATAGGCGAGGAAATTGCCATTGTCCCCTACCGTCGTCTCGCCACGGCTGGAATCGGTGCCGAGATGCATGGTGACGCCTTCGCGGATCGTGCAGTTCTCGCCAATCACCAGCGTCGTGCGGCCACCCTTGTGCTTGGTGTTCTGCGGCGGCGCGCCCAGCGTCGCCATCGGATAGACCTTGGTACCGGCACCGACGGTGGTCGCGCCCATCACCGAGACATGGCTGACCAGTTCGACGCGGTCGCCGATCACGGCGTCGGCGCCGACATGGCAGAACGGCCCGATGCGGGCGCCCTTGCCGATGGCGGCGCCATCTTCGACGACGGCGGAAGGATGGATGAATGTCTGAATTGTCATGAGCATTTCGATCGTCAGCCGGTGACCATCATCGCCGAAATCTCGGCTTCGGCGGCCTTGGCGCCGTCCACCAGGGCTTCACAGGCGAATTTGAGCAGGTTGCCGCGCTTCTTGATTTTCTTGACGTGGATCTTCAACTGGTCGCCGGGGACGACCGGCTTGCGGAACTTGGCATTGTCGATGGTCAGGAAATAGACCAGCGAGGGTTTTTCAGCGTTGAGGCTGCGGATGCAGATGGCGCCGGCGGTCTGCGCCATGGCCTCGACGATCAACACGCCCGGCATCACCGGCTGATCCGGGAAATGGCCCTGGAAATGCGGCTCATTGATGGTCACGTTCTTGATGCCGACGGCGGAATCGTCGCCGTCGATGTCGACAATGCGATCGATCATCAGGAACGGATAGCGATGCGGCAGGAGCTTCATCAGCCCCAATATGTCGACCGCCTCGAGCGTCGCCACCATGTCAGCCATTCCCATCGCCCTGTTTGCGGGTCCTGGCCAGCTTGCGCAGCATCGCGATCTCGCGCATGGCCTCGGCCATCGGCTGCGCCGGATAGCCTCCCCAGATCTCGCCCGCCGGGACGTTGCTCATGAATCCGCTTCTCGCTGCAAGCTTGGCCCCAGGCCCAATGGTCAAATGATCGGCGAGGCCGACGCCGCCGCCCATGGTGACGCCGTCGCCGACGACGACGGAACCCGAAATACCCGAAAGTCCGGCTATAATGCAATTGCGGCCGATGCGGACATTGTGGGCGATCTGCACCAGATTGTCGATCTTGGTGCCCTGGCCGATGATTGTATCGGACATGGCGCCGCGATCGACGGTGGTGTTCGAGCCGATCTCGACATCGTCCTGGATGACGACGCGACCGATCTGCGGCACGCGCTCCGGCCCTTTGGCGCCGGCGACAAAGCCGAAGCCGTCCTGGCCGATCCTGGCGCCGCCATGGATGATGACGCGATTGCCGATCAGCGCATACTGCACGCTGGCGCCCGGGCCGACATAGCCGTCGCGGCCGATCTGGCAGGAATGGCCGATGACCGCATGCGGAGCAATGATGGTGCCGCTGCCGATCGAGACGCGCGGACCGATGACCGCGCCGGCCTCGACAACGGCGCCGGCCTCGACATGCGCCGACGGGTCTATGTGGGCATGCGGGGAGATGCCGGTTTCGCCGGTCATGGGCCCGGGTGTGGCCGCTTGCGGAAACAGCAGGCGCCCGACCAGCGCGAACGCCTGCTGCGGGCGCGGATGGGTGAGGACCGCGACGCCTGCCGGAGCCTTGCTCGCGAAGTCCGCCGGACAGAGAACCGCCGCAGCCTTGAGCGACGGCATAAGGGCGAAATTGCGCTTGCCGTCGACGAAGACGAGCGCGTCCTTGCCGCCTTCATTGGCCGGCGCCAGGGCTTCGATGGCAATATGGGATTGGGCGGAATCGACAAGCTGGGCGCCGGTCAGATTCGCGACTTCGCCTGCCGTATACCGGCGTGATGGCGCGAAGAACACCGGATCGGTCATTCCAGAAGCAATATCCAGCTTGGTCGGATCACTCTTCCGGACCGCAACGCGGCCCGGAAGCATTGTTACCCGCGGATCAGAAACGGGTCGCTATGCCGAAGTTGAATTCCTGCACGTCGTCGGTCGGTTGCTTCTTGACCGGCACCGCGTAGTCGATGCGGATCGGGCCGAAAGGCGAAGCCCACATCAGGCCGACACCAACCGAAGCGCGCAGCTTCATGTCGGTCGTCGACTGATCGACCAGGGCGGTATCGACCTTGCTGCCATAGAGCGTTGCCGCATCGGCAAAGACCGCGCCGCGCAGGCCGAAGCTTTCCGGGATAACTGGCAGCGGGAACTGGGCTTCCGCCGAGGCATTGAAATAGGTGGTGCCGCCGAGGTGATCGCCACTGGTGCCCGTGGCAACAGGTCCGATGCCGCCATAGGCGAAGCCGCGAATCATGCGGTCGCTGCTCTGGAAGTGATCGAAGATACGCAAGCCGTCGTCGCCATAGCCTTCGATGTGGCCGGCACCGCCGGAGATCAGGCCGACCAGATCCAACTGCTCGGAAAGGGTCTGGTAGACACTGCCGCGGCCCGTCACCTTGACGAACTTGGCATCACCGCCGAGGCCGGCCACTTCCGTGGTCACATTGGCATAGATGCCTTCATGCGGGTTCTTCATGTCATCGATGGTGTTGTAGGTCAGGCCGAGGCTGACCGACGACTTGATCCACGGACTTTCGTCAATACCCTGAACGATCGCCGCCGAGATATCGCAATCCGCGTCCGGAATCCCATCTTGCGGCGTGTCATCGCAACCACTGTCGAGCTTATACTTCTCCTGCGCGATGTTGTACGCCAGCTGCGTCGAGATGTTGTCGGTGATCGGCAGGCCGAAGCGCACGGTCGCGCCCAACGTCTCACTGTCGTAGTGATCGTAGTTGCGCGTCTGCTGGAAGACGTCGAAGCCGGCCGCGATGCGGCGCCCGAGGAAGTAGGGCTCGGTGAAGGAGAAGCTGTAGTCGCGCGAGTTCTTGCCGCCGCCCGCCGCGATCTTGATGTACTGGCCGCGGCCGAGGAAGTTGCGCTCGGTGATCGAGCCTTCGACGGACGGCCCCGCCGTCTCGCCGCCGGTCGAGTAGCCAGCGCCGACCGAGAACTCGCCGGTCGACTTTTCGACCACATCCACCACCAGCACGACCTGGTCGGGCTGCGAGCCCGGCACCGTCGAGATGTCGACTTTGTCAAAGTAATTGAGCGCTTCCAGGCGCTTCTTCGCGCGCTGGATGAGCACCTGGTTGAAGGCATCGCCTTCGCTCACATCGAACTCGCGACGAATGACATAGTCGCGCGTGCGGTCGTTGCCGCGGATTTCGATGCGCTCGATATAGGCCTTGGTGCCCTGGTCGATCGTATAGACGACCGAAATCGTGTGGTTCTCGAAATTGCGGTCGCCACGCGGCGTCACCTGGGCGAAGGCATAGCCGGAACCGGCAACCTTCTCGGTCAGCGCGATGATGGAGTCCTCGACGTCCTTGGCGTTGTAGACGTCACCCTTATGGGTTTCGACCACCGATTCCAGCGCCTTCGAGTCGACCTCGGGGATGGTGCTTTCGACACTGACGTCGCCGAACGTGTAGCGATCGCCTTCCTGGACGGTGATGGTGACCGTGTATTTATTGGTGGTGTCGTCGAGCTCGCCGACCGCGGAGACGACCTGGAAGTCGGCATAGCCGTGATTGTAGTAGAAGCGGCGCAGCAGTTCCTGGTCGGCGCGCAGCTTGTCCTCGTCATAGACGTCGTCGCGCAGCACGAAGGAAAGCCAGGACGAACGCTTGGTGGCGATGACGTCCGAAAGGCGGCGGCTCGAATAGGCGCTGTTGCCGACGAAATTGATCGCGGCGATCTGCGTGCGGCCACCTTCATTGATGTTGAAGACCACGTTCACGCGGTTGTCGCCGAGTTCCATGATCTGCGTCGTCACGGCGGCGTCGTCGCGGCCGATGCGGCGATACGCAGCCTTCACCGCATCGACGTCCGAATCGAGCGTCTGCTGGGAGAAGGTGCCGCGCGGCTTCAGCTGCACGGCGACTGCCAGTGCATTGTCCTTGAGCTTCTTGTTGCCCTGGAACAGGACCTGGTTCACGACCTTGTATTCGGAAACCTTGACGACCAGCGAGGAGCCGACCTGGTTGATCTGCACATCCGAGAACAGTCCGGTGCCGAACAGCGCCTTGACCGCATCGTCGATGTCGGAGCTGGAGAAGGCCTTGCCGGGCTTGATCTGGATGTAGTTGCGGATGGTGTCTGCGTCGACACGCTGATTGCCCGTCACCTCGACTCTGGAGACAACGGCCGCCTCGGCAGCTGATGTGGCAACGAACTGCACTGCGAGCGCGCCTGGCACAACCAGAGCGGCGGACAAAGCCACCGCGGACGCGGCGCTCAGAAACTTGGATGCTGCCTTCATCGGGCTTTTGTACCTTTTCTCGTAGTCCCCACGGCGAGAAAACCGGACGTGCGGTAATTTTCCCATACCGTATTAACCGGATTTTCCCTACACGCAAGGCTTCTGGTTAATTTGTAATTACTTAACCCTGGTGCGTGGCTTTCGCGTCACGCCTTACCCCTGTGCATGGTAAACGGCGTCTCAACATTGCGGCTGCTGAAGCCAAATTTCTTCATGATTTCAGCATCCAAACAGATCGTTCCAGAATACGAACCCCATGAAGCCGAGCACCAGAAGCAGCCCGGCCCGATAGGCCATTTCCATCATCCGTTCCGACACCGGCCGGCGGATGACCGCCTCCACGCCGTAGAACAACAGGTGGCCGCCGTCGAGAGGGGGAATCGGCAACAGGTTGAGAATTCCTATCCCCACTGACAGGAAAGCAACAAGCTGCACAAGCCACTCGAAGCCGAGTTTTGCCGCCTGCCCCGACATTTTCGCGATCTTGATCGGCCCGCCCAGCTGGCATTTGTCCTCGCGGCCGACGAGGAAACGCTGCAGGAACTGGCCGGTGCGCTGAATGACGTGACCGGTCTCTTCGACGGCCGCTCCCACCGCGCCGACCGGATTGTAGGTGATGACGCGCGGCTGGCCGAGTTCCGTGCTGTTGGCGACGCCGATCACCGCCACCTTGATCTTGTTGCCCAGCGCGTCCTGCTGCTCCATCGGCTCCGGCGTCGCCGTGAGCGTGATCTCCTTGCCGCCACGCAGCATGGTGAAGGCGATGGCGTCGCCGGCGCGACCCTGGACCAGGCGCTGGACGTCGGCGAAGGTTTCGACCGCGCTGCCATCGACTTTGACGAATCGGTCACCGGGCAGGATGCCGGCTTTCTCGGCCGGGCTGCCGGCGACAACCTCGGCCACCATCGGATCCAGCACCGGGCGGCCATAGACGGAAAACAGCACGGCAAAGACGGCGATCGTCAGCAGGAAATTGAACAGCGGCCCCGCCACCACCGTGGCTGCGCGCTTCCAGATCGGCTGGGTGTGGAAGGCGACAGCGCGCTCGGCAGCGCTCAGCGTTTCCAGGTCCTCGGCGCTAGGCTGGCTCGACGTGGCATTCATGTCGCCGACGAACTTCACATAGCCGCCAAGCGGTATGGCGCAGAGCTTCCAGCGCGTGCCGTGGCTGTCGTTGAAGCCGAAGAGCTCGGGGCCGAAGCCGATCGAAAAGGCCTTGACGCCGATGCCGCACAAGCGGCCGATGAGGTAGTGACCCATTTCGTGCACGAAGACCACCACGGTCAGCACGAACAGGAACGGCACCAGCGTGCCGAGGACGAAGCCTTCCGTGCTGAACAACGCGTGAAGAATCTCGTTCAAGTCGTGTCCTCAAGATCGTGCGCGACGCAGGCCGTGCCGCGACTGTGACATCAATCCAGGCGAATCCGTGGCGCAGCCCGTCTCTCGCCCTACGACATGCGGTTCAAACCGGAAACAGCCCCTGGGCCGGATGATCGGCGCCCGCCGATATCCATCCGATGACGTACAGGGCGAACGCCGCCGCGACAAGCCCGTCCACCCTGTCCATGACGCCGCCATGGCCGGGTATCAGGTTTCCCGAGTCCTTCTGCCCATGGCGACGCTTGACCCAGGATTCGAAAAGGTCACCGGCTTGCGAGACGACCGACAAAGCCAGGGCGACAAGGCCAACGATGCCGAGATTGCCGACCCCGGCCACCGCAGCCAGAAGCACACCCGCGATCACGCCGCCAATGGCGCCGCCGAGCGCCCCGCTCTGCGTCTTGCCGGGCGAGATCGACGGCGCCAGCTTGGGGCCGCCGACGGCGCGACCGACGAAATAAGCCGCTATGTCGGTCGCCCAGACGACGGCGAACAGGAAGAGGATCGCAATCAGGCCGGAATGGTCGCCGTCGCGCAGCATCGCCAGCGACAGGCCGGAGA
>NZ_RZOF01000319.1:0-7207 GCF_003998955.1 Mesorhizobium sp. M4B.F.Ca.ET.017.02.2.1
GTGAAGGTTTTCATTGGTATGTCAATTTATTGTGACAGTAAGCTACCAAGGCGTGTTGGAGATTGTATCGTCTGCCGATAAGGGGTCTGTCGAGCCACTCTCCCGCGAGTACACATCACCCGCCACCCCTCCACAACGGCCCGTCTAGGACGGGAAATGGGAAGGCATCAGCTTCCGTCGCATTCGGACCTACCCGTAGGCACAGTCGGGGCAGGCGAGTGTCGGCCTGGTAGACCCTTTCAGTTCGACACCGTGCTCATCGCGACTCGAATTATGTCCCCAATCAGCGACTTGAACTTGTCGAGAGCCGTTGGCACGATGCGCCGCTCGCTCTTATGGGACGCTGAAGCCGAGGGAACTTCCGCTCCGCGCAATGCTACATACCGGGGCTACACCTATTTGGTCGATCTGTTCGAGTTGAAGCTGGAGAACAAGCGTGTGCTCAAACTCATCCAGCATTGCTCAAGGCCGAGTTGATGGAGGACGGCTTGGTCCGTCGGTGGACAGGAAATTTCGCAAGGGCGGTCCGCTCTCGCCCTCCTGCCCGACGACCTCGACAGGGGACTGGTCCGACGTCGGCCTCCGCTCTTGCCGCTACGCGGACGACTGCAACATCTTTGTTCGCAACCGGTGCGTTGGCGAACGGGTTATGGTCTCGGTCGGCCGATTCATGACCTAAGTTGCTGCTGAAGGTCAACAAGAGAAGCGCGCGGGTCGGCGCGGCCGTCGACAGGCGGATGCAGCAAGCCCTGCCGCAATCGAACCGGCGTTCTCCGAGCACAGCTAGGGCTTCCGCCCCGGGCGGTCCGCCAGCAAGAAGTAGCCCAAGCAGTCTAGGTGTTTAGTCTAGGTGTTTAGATGGGGTATTCGGCTTTGCCCCACGTCTTGAACGGGTGTTTGAGGTGCTGCGCTTCGAGCTGATGACAAAACGTGGTCTGCGTGAACAGCCACAAGCATCAGGAAAGGAAGCGCAGCATGAAGCATTATGCCGGACTGGACGTCTCCGTAAAAGAGACGGCCGTTTGCATCGTGGATGAAGGAGGCCGCATTTGCCGAGAGATGAAGGTTGCGAGCCATCCGGACGATCTTGTTGAGGCGTTGAAGAACCCCGCCTGGAATTTGGCCCGGATCGGGCTTGAAGCTGGTCCCTTATCACAATGGTTGTTCAGTGGTCTGGCGGGAGCCGGACTACCTGCAATCTGCATCGAAACCCGTCATGCGAAGGCCTTTCTCAAGGCGCAGGTCAACAAGACCGACCGCAACGATGCGCGCGGCATCGCGCAGATGATGCGGGTTAATTTGTTCCGGCCGGTGCACGTCAAGACGCTGATGAGCCAGGAACGTCGTGTCGGGCGAATTGAGAAACTGACCCCCTGACGAAATGAAGAACTGACCCCCTCGGTTATGAGAGGAGGCATGGATGACGATTGGGATTTCGGCGATTCCTGCATTGTCGAGAACGATGCAGGGAGAGGAGATGCTTCAGCCTGAAGAGGTGGCAGCGATGCTGCGGCTGCATGAGCTTGGCTGGGGAGCGAAGCGGCTGGCGAAGGAATTCGGGTGCGCGCGCAACACGGTGCGTCGGTATCTGCGCGAAGGCGGGACTGTTCCGTTTCGCAAGCCTGTGCGGCGGAGCGCGTTTGACGGGCTAGACGATTTGGCTGCGGGAGCGCTTCTTCCGCCATGGTGGCAACGCCGATGTGGTGCGCCAGGAACTGGAGAGCGAACATGGGATCGTCATAGGGCTTCGGTCGGTGGAGCTTCGGGTGCAGGGTTGGCGTCGGGAGTTGAGGGTGCAGAAGCGCGCAACGGTTCGGTTTGAGACGGCGCCGGGACATCAGATGCAGATCGACTTTGGCGACACGCGGGCGTGGATCGGCGGCGAGCGTGTTCGGGTGCACCTGTTTGTGGCAACGCTGGGTTACTCGCGTCGGCTGCATATCCGTCCCTCGCTTCGGGAGCGCCAGGCGGACTGGTTGGAGGGGATGGAAGGAGCCTTCCTTCGCTTCGGCGGGGTTCCAACGGAAGTGCTGTTCGATAATCCGAAGGCGCTGGTCGAACATCACGATGCGGCGACGCGGGAGGTGCGCTTCAATGTGCGGCTGCACGCCTTTGCCCGCTACTGGGGATTTACGCCACGGGCTTGTGCGCCCTACCGGGCGCGTACGAAGGGAAAGGACGAACGCGGGGTCGGCTACGTCAAGCACAATGCGATTGCCGGCCGCCGGTTCGAGAACTGGGCGGCGTTCGAGGCGCATCTGGACCGGTGGACGCGAGATTGCCGATCAGCGTGTGCATGGCACGACCGGGGTGGCTCCTGCGGAGCGCTTTGCCGAAGAAGCCATGGCGCTTCGCCCTCTGGGCGGACGGGCGCCGTTCGGGCAACTGCGGGATCTCGTGCGCAAGGTCCAGGCAGACTGCGCAATCGACCTGGACACGAACAGTTACTCGGTTCCCTGGCGGCTGATCGGGGAGAGCGTCCAGGTCGTGGTGCTGGGCGGCCGCGTTATCGTGCGTCATGCGGGCGAGGTGGTGGCGGATCATGCGTTGTGCCGCGGACGTCGCCAACGGATTGTCGAGCGCGCGCATCTTGCCGGCGTGGTCGGCGCTGCTGCGCCGGTGCGATCGGCGCCGGTGGATATCGTTGCGCCTTCCGCTCTGTTGCGGCCGCTGGCCGAATATGAGGCACTGGTGGGAGGCAGCTGGTGATGACGACGGTCGATCACGAGATGCTGGTGGCTCAGCTCGACCGGCTGAAGCTGACCGCGATCCGGGACCAGCTCGATACGCTGCTGGACGAAGCGGCGCGTTCGCAAATGACCTTGCGCGAGGCTTTGGCCTTCCTGGTGACCCGCGAGATCGCGCGGCGCGACGAGCGGCGCATCTCTATGGCAGGCAAGATCGCGCAGTTCCCGTTTGTGCGCGAACTCGATGGCTTCGACTTCGACGCGCAGCCGTCGCTGGATCAGCGCCAAATCCGGGAGCTGGCGACCTGCCGCTGGATTGCCCATGGCGACACGGTCCTGTTCCTTGGACCTCCGGGTACGGGCAAAACACATCTGGCGGTGGCTCTCGGGCGCGAGGCGATCCGGCAGAACCATAGCGTCCAGTTCGTCACGGCGGCCACGCTCGTGGCGATGCTGGCCAAGGCCCATGACGACGGTTCACTCGAAAAGCAACTGACGACCCTGTCGCGGCCGAAACTGCTGATCATCGACGAGCTCGGCTATCTCCCGTTCGAAGCCAATGCCGCACATCTGTTCTTCCAGCTGGTGTCGCAGCGTTATGAGCGGGGATCGATCCTGATCACCTCCAACCGCTCGGTGGGCGAATGGGGCAGCGTGTTTGGCGATCCCGTGGTGGCAACGGCGATCCTTGATCGCCTGCTTCATCATTCGACAGTGATAACGATCCGTGGCGACAGCTACCGGCTTCGCGAAAAGCGTCGTTCCGGCCTATTGCAGAAGGCCGGAACGACGCTCGGCACCAACGAAACCGCAAAACAATGAGGGGGTCAAATCTTCAGTTCGCCCAGGGGGTCAAATCCTCACTTCGCTTGACAAACGTCGGGCGCTGTTGACAGCCCGCAAGTTGCTGCAGGAAAAGGCCATCGCAATTGAGAACGACATTCGAGGCCTGTTGCGTAACTTCGGTCTCAAGGTTGGCATTGTCGGCGCTGCCAAATTTGCGGATCGCATCCAGGACCTTTCCGGCGACATCCCGGAGCTACGTGACATCATGGAGGTGTTGCTCGCCGCCCGGCAGAAACTTCGCGAGCAGTTCACGGTATTGCATGAAAGGCTGTTGTCGATCGTGAAGGGTGACACGGTTTGCAGGCGGTTGATGACCGTCCCTGGTGTCGGACCTGTCGTTGCGCTGGCTTTCAAGGCCACAGTCGACATTCCTGCCCGCTTCAAGAATTCGAAGGCCGTAGGGCCGGCTCTTGGGTTAACGCCGCGCTTGCATCAATCAGGCGAGGACAATCGCGTCGGACGTGTTTCCCTGTGCGGTGACGCCATGATGCGAACGCTACTTTATGAAGCCGCGCAAGTCTTGCTGACGGTGGTGAAAAAGTGGTCATGGCTGAAAGCTTGGGCGATGAACGTCGCTAAGCGCCGGGGCCGACAAAGAGCGACCGTTGCCCTTGCTCGCAGATTAGCTGTCATCATGCACAGAATATGGTCCGATGGCAGTGAGTTCCGCTGGGCGCGAGAGGAAGCGACGGCGGTGATATAGCCGGGTCCACCAAACGAAAGGGAGAACATCCGATAACGAGATCCGCCAGGGCGGATGAATGTCCTTCGCGGGACGGAGGATGAAGAGAGGACGTGCCGGGACTCGTTTCCACCGCGGCAACATGGTGAGAACGCTGTTTAGATTGACCCCTTCACTCCAACTGATCCCATGCTGGGAGGGCCAACGCGCCGATCCCGAAGAGAAGCAAGGCCTCGCGAAAGACATCAAATGCCCGTGGTAGAGGAAGCTTGAAAGCGATTGACTTCAACACGCCGAATAGAGAAGTCCCGGCATTTGCTGGAGCGGGTTGAGCGAAAACCGTTCCGGCTGGGAAAGCCACGCCTTGCAGATGAACTCATAGGGTGTGAGGCCTTTGAGGGTCTTGAGCCTGCGGCCGAAATTGTAGGCGGTGACGAAGTCGGCGAGATGGCGACGGAGCTGGTCGTGGCTCTGGTAGTAGAAGCGCTTGACCGTCGCATCCTTGATGGTTCGGTTCATCCTCTCGACCTGGCCATTGGTCCATGGATGTTTGGCCTTGGTCGTGCGGTGCTCGATGTCGTTCGTGGCGCAGGCGTATTCGAAGGCATGTGCCCGGAAGAGTTCGCCGTTTGCGATGGCTTCCCTGATCAGCGGCACGGCCGAACCGCTGGCGCCGGGCGTCGTGAACTGGATGCCGTTGTCGGTGAGTACGGTGTGGATTTTGTAAGGAACCGCCTCGATCAGACGTAGCAGGAACTCCCTCGAGACGGCGGTCGTCGCCTTCTCGTGCAGTTCGACGAAAGCGAACTTCGAGGTTCGGTCGATCGCCACGAACATGTGCAGCTTACCCTGTTCGGTGCGGACCTCTGCGATGTTGTGGAAGTAGCCGATCGGGTAGCTCTTGAACTTCCGCTTCGCCGGCTTGTCGCCCTCGACATCCGGCAATCGGCCGATGCCATGACGCTGCAGGCAGCGGTGCAGAGAGGATCGCGTCAGGTGCGGGATTGTCGGCTGCAACGCATAGAGACAATCGTCCAACGGTAGCAGCGTATAGCGTCGGAAGGCGACGATGACCGCCTCTTCCTCCACGGAAAGCACGGTCGATCTCGGCTCCTTCGGGCCAGTCGGAACGTCCGCGACCGAAGCCCGCTTCTTCCACTTTGCGACCGTCTTCTGGTTGATCCCGTAGCGCTTGGCCAGCGCCCTCAGGCTCGCTTGACTATGTTCTATCGCTCGACGGATCGCCTCTGTCGTCGTGGCGCTCCCGTGAAGAACCTGGCCCACAGCGCATCCTTTGATTCGGACGACAAGGATGCTCCATCAAAGCCTGGGATCAAACATCTAGGGGTGCTCTCCAGTTTTTCGGGACCGCTGTTCTGGCATTTTGGCCTCTCACGATGACGTTGAGAGGGGCCATGCCGAGACGGAAGCAAGCGAGACGAACGAGCGTGTGGGATATCCAAGCGATCTTGCGCCTGACCCATGAGCACGGTCTTTCGGTGCCTAAGGGGCCTAAGGTGTCGGAACGGCTGAAGATCAGCAAGACGACACTATCGACCTATTTGCTGCGGGCGAGGGAGGCCGGGCTGTCATGCTGGCCGCTGCCGCCGGGCCACGACGACGCTACGCTTGAGCGGCTGCTGTTCGGCCTTGCCGGTCGTCGACCGCAAGGCCCGAGCGAACCGGACTTTGCACTGATCGCCAGGGAGTTGAAGCGCAAGGGGTGACGCTGACGCTCCTGTGGCAGGAGTATCGCGCCGCCCATCCCGACGGCTACGGCTACACCTGGTTCTGCGAGCATTTCGCCGCTTTCGAGCCCCGGACGAGCGCGACATTCCGCAACCAGCGTGCGGCGGGCGCGGTGATGCAGACGGACTATGCCGGGCAGACGGTGCCGGTGATCGATCCGGCGACCGGCGCCATTTACCCGGCAGATTTTTGTCGCGGTGCTGGCCGCCTCCAACCTGGCCTTCGCCTTTTGCCAGCTCCAGCCAAAAGCTGCCGGACTGGATCGAGGGCCAGGTGCGAGCGCTCGCCTTCTTCGGCGGTGTCACCAGAGCGATCGTGTGGGACAACCTGAAGGCCGGTGTCGTCAAGGCGCTGTGGTTCGAGCCAACGTCTCGATCGCCGAGCTCAACGCGGCGATCGCGAACTGCTCGAGGATCTGAACAATCGGCCGATGCGCCATGTCGGCCAAAGCCGCCGCGAACTGTTCGAGGAGATCGAGCGGGCTGCCTTGAAGCCGCTGCCGGCGGCACCGTTCGAATACGCCGAGTGGAAGTCGGCGAAGATCCATCCTGACTACCATGTCGAGGTCGACAAGACCTTCTACTCGGTGCCGCACCGGCCGATCGGGCGCACCGTCGAGGTGCGGCTCACTCATCGAGTGGTCGAGATCTTCCACGATCACCAGCGTGTCGCCAGCCATGCGCGTCGCTCGCAGCGTTCCGGCCACGTCACCGTCAATGAACACATGCCCAAGGCGCACCAGCGCTAGGCCAACACCACGCCGGCCAGTCTGATCACAAGCGCGTCCGGCACCGGCTCGCCTCAGCCAGGCTGCGCTTTCCCGAAGCCTGTATCGAGGGGACATCGACTTTGCCGCGCCACGCGGGGCTTGACCGGCGCGGCACCATGGCGCTCGCCCAGGGCGAATGGCTGAAAGCGCATGAGAACCTGATCGTCACCGGCCAGACCGGAACCGGCAAGTCGTGGCTGGCCTGCGCCTTCGGCCGGCAAGCAGCACGGCTCGATCATTCCGTGCTCTATGCGCGCGTGCCTCGCCTGTTCGAGGATTTGGCGCTCGCCCGTCTCGATGAGCCTTGTGGTGCTGTTCGCCGGGTACGTATTGCCGTTACGCTGAATCGCTATGCTTAAAGTCAGCAATTTACCAACAAATCGCGTGACATATTGCTTAGCGACTTCGCGCCGTTCTCAGTCACTCGGACAGTCTCACTGAAGACGTAGCCGTCATCCTTCTCAAAAATACCGA
>NZ_RZOF01000031.1:0-31349 GCF_003998955.1 Mesorhizobium sp. M4B.F.Ca.ET.017.02.2.1
GAGGAAGATCGCCTCGATCATGTCGCCGCGCGCCTGGACGATGGCAAGCGCTGCCAGCTCGCGGTCGTAGAGCGAACCCTCGCTCATCACCCTGTCGACGCCGAGCGCCAGCTGCTCGACGACCTGGTCGAGGCGCAGCGCCGGCACCGAGCGGTCGCCGCGACGGCGATCGGCGAGCAGGCGGTGCGCATTGGCAATCGCGGCCTCGCCGCCTTTCACCGCGACATACATATCAGGCCTCCATCGCCTTGATGCGCGTGGTGCGCGGCAGGCAGGCGACCCCGTCCGGTGCTGCCAGGATGATGTCGACGCCGCGCGGAAAGCGCTGGCTGTTCTGCTTCCACTGCTCGATGAAGTGGCGCGGCATCTCGGCCGGCGCGAGCATCGCCATCTTCTCGATGCCGGGGCCTTCGAGCAGCAGGGGAACGCCCGAGGCAAGATCGCTGACGACGAGGATCAGCGTCGTCGAGCGGTCGGGATATTCCTGCGTGCCTTGCGAAAAGCCATCCAGCGCCATCATCTCGGCCGGCCTGGCTATGATGGCGAAATGCGCGTCGGCCGGCGTGTTGGCGAGCGGCGCGCCGGTGTGGAAGCCGAGCCAGGATCTGACCGGCGCTTCGGCCTGCAAGGCAGGATCGAGCCAGAGCGGGGTGTCGTTGTCACAGAGCGCCAGCGCCACGGCGCCCGATGTCGCCGACAGCGGCGCCGGCGGGCGGGCGAGGGCCGGCAGCGGCTCTATGCTGCCCGGCCGTGCCATGGCGTCCATGACGGCGCGAAACACGGTCTGCGCATTGAAGACCGGATCGGCGAAGCCGCCCTCGATCGCTTGCGTCTCCATCAGTCCTCTCCGCGCACCATGGTGAAGAAATCCACTTTCGTCGCCGCTGTCTCGGCGCGCCGTTTTTCGTGCGCCTCGGCAAGCACCGTACGCAGCGGCGCGATGACCCTGGTCTCGACAATTTCGCGATGGGCCGGGTCCTGCCAGAGCGCGTCGGCGATCGCGGCCAGCTTCGCCTTCTGCCTGTCGCGGCCGAGCGCATAGCTATGGCCGACCTGGCCGGAGGGCAGGCGCACCGTGGCGCGGGTGACCGTCGCCTCGCCGACATTGAAGGGCGCGCCGCCGCCGCCGATGCGGCCGCGCACCGTCACCAGGCCGGTTTCGGGGCCGCGCAAGAGTTCGGCCTCCAGGGGCAGGCCGGCCTCGTTCCAAAGCCGGGCGAGCTCGTCGCCGGCGGACTGCGCCAGCGTCGCCATCGCCGCCTTGCGCCCGGCCTGCTCGCGCGCTTCCTGTCCTCGCATGGCAGCACTCCGTCGATTGCCTAAATTTGTCTATTGATATAGACAACTATACAAATTATACGCATTAGCTAGCGCGAGTCCATGACGGCTGGATGACATCGGCGAAAAGTCTGGGCGGTGAACCCGGGGGCTGACATGAGTGGGCAGCAGGCAGCCAGCATCGAGCGGCGCAGCGGCGTTTCGCTGTGGCGGCAGATCGCCGACCGGATCCTGCAAGGGATCGCGGCCGGCGACTTTGCCGAGAGTGCGGCGCTGCCGCCGGAAATGGCGCTTGCCGAACGTTATGGTGTCAATCGCCATACGGTGCGCAGCGCCATCGCGGCGCTGGTGCAAGAGGGCGTGCTGAGGGCCGAGCAGGGGCGCGGCACCTTCGTCTTATCGCGCAAGCGGCTCTCCTACCCGATCGGCGCCCGCACGCGCTTTTCGACGGGCCTGCAGGGGCAGACGAGCGAGCGGCATATTGCGCTACTCGCCTCATCGGTCGAGCCGGCCAGCCGGCGCATCGCCGATGCCTTGAAGCTCGCCAGGGGAGCCGCCGTGCTCCGCCTGGAGACGCGCGGCGAAGCCGATGGCCATCCGGTGTCGCGCGCCACCGCCTGGTTCGACGCCAGGCGCTTCGCCGGCATCGATGCCGCCATGGCGGAGACGGGATCGGTCACCGCATCGCTCAGGCGCTTCGGCATCAACGACTATCTCAGGCAATCGACGGTGCTGTCGGCGCGCCATGCCGATGCCGCCGATCTTGCCGATCTCGACCTGCAGCCCGGCGCCATCGTGCTGGTGACGGTCGCGGTCAACGTCACGCTCGACGGTCAGCCGATCCAGTTTTCCGAGTCGCGGTTTCCGGCGGAGCGGGTGGAGCTCAAACTGTCGGCCAATGACTAGCCGATGCCGTAGAAGCGTGCGGCGGTGCCGCCGAAGACGGCGTCCTGCTCCGCCGGCGAAAGGCCTGCCAAAAGCTCCTTCGCGGCGGCCAGCCAATTCTCGTAGGTGGCGGCGAGCTCGCACACCGGCCAGTCGCTGCCGAACATCAGCCGGTCCGGCCCGAAGCAGGCAACGAGATGATCGGCATAGGGTTTGAGGCCGGCGACCGACCAGTTCGGCCCGGCCTCGGTGACCAGGCCGGAGAATTTGCAGACGACCGACGGCCGCTTCGCCAGCGCCGCCATGTCGCTCGCCCAGGGCTCTAGGATGCCCTTGGCGATGAAGGGTTTTGCCGCGTGGTCGACGACGATCGGCAGGTCAGGCATGTGGTCGGCGAGTGCGGCGACCACCGGCAAATGGCGCGGCTGCGCCAGCGCGTCGAAACGCAGGCCGAGTTTCGGCAAGAGCTTCAGCGCGGCGAGCTGCTTCGGCTTCAAAATGTCGAAGGTGTCGTCGATATCCTGCAGCATCGGCCTTATGCCGCGGAATTTCGGCCGCGCCGCCAGCCGTCGCAGCGTCGCCTCGACATCGTCGGCTTCGAGATCGACCCAGCCGACCACGGCCGCGATGCTGTCGTCCCTGTCGGCGAGGTCGAGCATGAATTCGGTTTCGGCGACAGTCGCCGCCGCCTGGACGACGACGGTGCGGGCGATGCCGGCGGCCTGGAGGTGCGGCGCGAGGTCGGCCGGGAAGACGTCGCGCATGATCGGCGCGACGTGCGGCCCCATCCAGAAATAGTCGCCGCGCGCGATCTGCCAATAATGCTGGTGCGCGTCGATCCTCTGCATTGTCCTACCCGATCTCGATGACGGCCTTGATCAGACCGGATTTCTCATGCGCCCATCTTGCGAGATCACGCGGCGTGCCCGCAAGGCTCGTGCGGTGGGTGACGAGCTTTGCCATGGGCACCGCACCGTTGCGGATCGAGGTGGCGACATGGTCGAAATCGGCGCGGAGCGCATTGCGGCTGCCGATCAGCGTCATCTCGCGCTTGTGGAACTCCGGGTCGGAGAAGATGATGTCGTCCTTGACGACACTGACCAGCACGAGGCTGCCGCCATGCGCGACATGGGCGAAGGCCGATTGCACCGACTGCGTGTTGCCGGTGGCGTCGAAGACCACGTCGAAGCCCTCGCCATCGGTCGCGTTCCGCACCAGATCGGCCGCCGCCTGCCGCGAGCCGTCGAGCGCGGCGAAACCAAGCTCGCTTTCGGCGAAGCCAAGGCGCTCGCTGCTCATGTCGAGCAGGCTGACGTCGAGGCCGGCGATGCGGGCAAACAGCGCCGTGCCAAGTCCGATCGGGCCGGCGCCGATGACCAGCGCGCGGGCGCCGGGTTCGGTCAGCGCGCGGCGCACCGCATGCGCGCCGATCGCCAGGAATTCGACGGCGGCGGCATCGGCCAGCGACAGGCCGTTTGCCGGGTAAAGATTCTGCGCCGGCACCAGGATCTCCTCGCACATGGCGCCGTCGCGATGGACGCCGAGCACCTCGATCCTGACGCAGCAATTCGGCTTGCCTTTCCGGCAGGCGATGCATTTGCCGCAAGCCAGATAGGGGTTGATGATGACGGCCTCGCCGACGCTCAGGGCGACGCCCTCGCCGGTTTCGGCAACCGTGCCGGAGACCTCGTGGCCCATGATGCGCGGGTAGGCGAGGAACGGGTGCTTGCCCTCGAAGATGTGGTAGTCGGTGCCGCAGATGCCGACATGGCTGACCGCCACCCGCACCCAGCCGGCGGGCGGCGCGCCGGGCTCGGCGCGGTCTTCGAGGACGAGCTCGCCGGGCGATCGGCAGACGACTGCTTTCATGCTTCAATCCAATTGTTTATGCCGCCGGCCCTCGCTTTCGCGGGGCCAGCGGCACTGGGAGGGAACTTACTTGCCGCGGCGGCGCAGCCCGTCAAAATAGACGATGACGATGATCAGCACGCCGGTGATGATGCGCTGCCAGAAGGCGTTGACGTTCAAAAGGTTGGCGCCGTTGTTGATGGTGGCGAGGATGAAGGCGCCAAGCAGCGGGCCGTGCACGGAGCCGACCGCGCCGAACAGCGAGGTGCCGCCGATCACCGACGAGGCGATCGCCTGCAATTCCCAGCCCTCGGCCTGGGTCGGATTGCCGATGCCGATGCGCGACGCGAGCAACACGCCGACAAAGGCGGCGCACAGGCCGGACAGCGTATAGGCCATGTAGATGGTGCGCTGGACATTGACGCCGGACAGGCGCGAGGCCTCGGCGTTGGAGCCGACCGAGAACAGGTAGCGGCCCCAGCGGCTGTGGTGGAGGAAGATGTAGGCCGGGATGCCGACCAGGATCACCATCCAGAACAGGTTGGGGATGCCGACGAAGGAGTTGCGCGAGAATTCCTGGAATGCGTCGTTGTTGATCGAGATCGAATTGCCGTTGGTCATCAACAGGCCGATGCCGCGCAGCGAGGTCAGCGTCGCGAGCGTGATGATGAAGGGCGGCAGGCCCATCCTGACGATGCCGAAACCGTGGAACAAGCCGATGGCGACGCCGACCAGCAAGGTGATCAGGATGGCGGCGAAGACCGGCACGCCGGCATTGATCAGCATCGCCGTGATGACGGTGGCGAAGCCGACCACGGCGCCGACCGAAAGATCGATGCCGCCGGTGATGATGACGAAAGTCTGGCCGACCGCCAGGATGGCGATCATCGAGCCCTGGCGCAGCAGGTTGGAGATGTTGTTGGCCGAGGCAAAGCTCTGCGTCGACACCGACAGGATGACCCACAACAGAACCAGCAGCGCCAGCAGCGTCAGCCCGAACAGGGCGTTATAGTTGCGCTTCGGCTTTTCGGCCGCGATCGCCTCGGTGCTCATTTCTGTCCTCCCTGTTTTTCTTGTTTCTCGGCGAGCGCCTGAGAGAGAATGTCTTCGTGGTCGGCGGTGCGGAAGCCGTGCGTGGCGACAAGCTTGCCGCGCCGGAACACATGCAGCGTGTCGGCGAGCTCATAGACCTCCGGCAGATAGGAGGAGATCAGGATGATGCCGGCGCCGTTGGACAACAGCGTCGAGAACAGGCGGTAGATCTCGGCCTTGGTGCCCACATCGACGCCGACCGTCGGCTCGTCGAAGATGAACAGCTTGGCGCCATGCGCCAGCCATTTGCCGATGACGATCTTCTGCTGGTTGCCGCCCGACAGGCTGGAGGCGAGCGCGTTGCGCGTCGGCGTCTTGATCCTCAGGCCGGCGATCTGGCGATCGGCCTCGACCTTCTCCTGCGTGTTGGAGATCAGGAGATTGTTCGAGATGCGCTTGTAGATCGGCAGGTTGAGGTTGAGGCCGACCGGCAGGTTGAGGCAGAGGCCCTGGTCGCGGCGGCTTTCCGGTGCCAGCGCCATGCCGAGCCGGATAGCATCGTGCTCGGAGTTGACCTGCACCTCCTTGCCTTCCCACAGGATCTGGCCGGCCGATTTCCGATGGCGGCCGTAGAGGGTGGTGACGAATTCGCTGCGGCCGGCGCCGATCAGGCCGTAGAGACCGACGATCTCGCCGGCGCGGACGGTCAACGAGACATTCTCAAAGCCCTTGCCGGAGAGGTTGCGTGTCTCGACGATGGTCGCGCCCGGCGTAAAATGTTCCTTGTGGTAGATCTGCTCGATCGAGCGGTTGATCATCAGCTTGACCAGCTCCGGCTCGCTGGTCTCGGCGATGTTGCGGGTGCCGACCAGGGTGCCGTCGCGAAGCACCGAGACACGGTCGGCGAGCTCGAACACCTCCTCCATGCGGTGGCTGATGTAGATGATGGTGACGCCTTCGCCCTTCAGCCGGCGGATCAGCTTGAAAAGCTGGTCGGCCTCCTTGCGGGTGAGGTAGGCCGTCGGCTCGTCGAAGATCAGGAACTTGGTGCCGCGCACGGTGGCGCGGGCGGCGGCGATCAGCTGCTGCTGGCCGATGGTGAGATCGCCGAGCACGACATGCGCCGGCAGGTCGAAGCCAAGACCGTCGATGATCTTCTGCGCTTCCTTGACCATGGCCCGCTGCTGCAGGATGCCGAAGCGGGAATCCTCCTCGCCGAGGAACATGTTGGCGGCGACGGTGAGGTGGCGGCAGAGCACGACCTCCTGGTGCACGGCATTGATGCCGAGCGCCATCGCCTCGTGCGGGGTCGCCAGCGCCGCTGGCTTGCCCTCCCAGATGACGTCGCCGGAGGTGCGCGGCATGACGCCGGTGAGAAGCTTGATGAGGGTGGATTTGCCGGCGCCGTTCTCGCCGACGATGGCGTGGATCTCGCCGGACTTGAAGGCGAGGTTGACCGGCTTCAGCGCGTGCGTGCCGGGATATCGCTTTTCAAGCCCATGCAGTTCTAGGATCGTCCTGCCGGGCTCCAGCGTGGGGGCGGGGTGCAGGTCCTGCGCCGTCGACGTCATGACAATCCTCCCAGATTGGCCTCAAGATTGGCACGCAACGATGCGGCGCAGCCGCATCGTCAAGGATGGTTCAAGCCAGCGGATCCCCGGATGTGCTGGTGTTTCCGGGGCAGCGAGGCCCCGGAAACAGTGCGCCTATCGCGATGCTTAGTCGAGCTTCGGATTGAGCAGCGCGTCGATCTTCGGCTCTTTCATGTTGGCCTTGGTGACCAGGTTGGCGCCGGTGTCGACATTGGCCTCGACCTTCTCGCCCTTGGAGGCGGCGAGCGCGGTCTTGATGCCGTCATAGCCCATCCGGTACGGATCCTGGACGACGAGGCCGGAGATGACGCCGTCATTGAGGAACTTGATCAGCTTCTCGTCGCTGTCGAAGCCGATCAGCCCGACCTTGCCGGCCAGGTTGTTCTCGGCAATCGCCTGACCGACGCCCTGCGCCATGATCAGGTTGGAAGCGAAGATGCCCTTCAGGTCCGGGTTGGCGGTGATCAGGTCGGTGGCGATGTTGAGGCCGGTGGTGGCCTGGCCGTCAGCATACTTGTCGGCGATCAGCTCAAGGCCGGGATATTTCGCCTTGAGCTGTTCCTTGAAGCCCTGCGCGCGCTGCTCGAGCGAGCCGGCGCCCGGCAGCGCGGTGATCAGCGCAACCTTGCCTTCTACCTTGCCGCCATTAGCCTCGCCGATGGCCGCGGCAAGTCCGTCAGCGGCGACGCGGCCGCCCTGGACGTTGTCGGTGGTCAGGAACGAGGTGAAGGCCTTGGAGTCGGCGCCGGAGTCGATGCCGATGACCTTGACCTTGGTGGCGGCCTCGTCGATCGGCTTGCCGAGCGCCTTGGCTTCGGTCGGCGCGATGACGACGGCGGCCGGGTTGCCGGCGACGGCATTCTCGAGGATCGAGATCTGGCCGTTGACGTCGGTCTCGGCCTGCGCGCCAAGCTCCGGCACGTTGATGCCGAGGTCCTTGCCGGCCTTGCGGGCGCCGGCGAGCACGATCTGCCAGTAGAAGGACGTGGTGTCCTTGACGATGATCGGAATGGTCACGTCCGCCGCCGAGGCCGGCGCCGTGTGCAGCGCGCCGGCGAGCATCGAGGCGGCGGCGAGCGCGACGAAAGCGCGGCGGTTGAGAATGCTGGTCACGAATTTCATGAGGGTTCCTCCCTAGATCGCCCGGTGAAGGTTACGGAAGCTCCGTTCGGATAGGCGCGGCCCAAACAGAACTTTATCAATAAAAAACATTTGCCGTTTGTTGATAGTGCATCGACCCCGTCGACGCAAGTGCTGTTTCGTCACGTCTGCGCGACGGCCTTTGCGTTTGCCGTCGCTGCGTTCGAACGCTTCCGATCCTCCCGAATTTGAGATGGAATATTAATTCCACCCATGTGTCAATATGGAATGTATGTTCTCTCTCGATCGTGAACTCCCCCGGCCCATGTAGCGCAGGGAGCCGGGCAGGAGCTCCGCCTATCAGCCGAGTTCCTGGACCACCGTATAGGGATCGTATTTGGCGTATTCCGCCGGCGCCACCTCGACGTCGAGCAGTTCCAGATTGCGCGTCAGGTTGGCCGGCTTGGCCGTGCCGGTCAGGACCGAGGCCACGACCGGTTCATGCAATGGAAACTGGAAGGCGGCGGCCGCCAGCGGGTAGCCGCCATCGGCCGCGATCCGCTCCATGGCGCCGACGCGGTCGAGGATATCCTTGCTCGCCGGCTGGTAATCGAAATGCGCGCCATGCACGGGGCCGGTCGCCAAAATGCCGGAGTTGAAGACGCCGCCAATGATCAGGGACGTCTGGCGCCGCCGGCAGAGAGGCAGCAGTTCGGCCTCGGCGCTGCGGTCGAGCAGCGAATAGCGGCTGGCGAGCAGGATGCAGTCGAGCGGTGCCCGGCTGAGCACATCGAGGCAGATGCGCACCTCGTTGACGCCAAGCCCATAGGCGGAAATCGTGCCGGACGACTTCAGCTCCTCCAGCGCCTTCAACCCGCCATCCATGAACTGGCGGAAATGCAGCTTCGTCTGCTCGACGCCATGCGTGTAGGTGCCGATGTCGTGGACAAACAGGATGTCTATCCTGTTCAGCCCAAGCCGCGCATAGCTGAACTCGACCGAGCGCATGATGCCGTCATAGGAATAGTCGTAGTCGAGCGCGAAGGGCAGCGGATCGACGTAGGAATGGTCGGGGACCTGGTCGGCCGGAACGGGGCGGAACAGGCGTCCGACCTTGGTCGACAGCACGTAGGACGAGCGCGGCTTCTGGCGCAGGAAATCGCCGGTCCGGCGCTCCGACAGGCCGAAGCCGTAGAAGGGCGCGGTGTCGAAATAGCGCAGGCCGCCGTCCCAGGCCGTCTGCAGCGTTTCCATCGCCGCTTCGCGCGGACAGGCCCGGTAGAGCCCGCCGATCGCGGCGCCGCCGAAGCTGATCTCGCTGACTTCGAGCGCAGTGGTGCCGATCCGGCGCTTGTTCATGCAAAGCCTCCCGCGCCGGCTATCCGTCAGCCGGCCGATGTCTTGTTTGTTTTGACGCAATCCCGGACGGAAAACCGCTTCACGCCTTTTCCTGGAATTGCTCGAGTTGATGTCTAGAGCGTCGCGCCGAGGTGCCAGGGCACGAACTCGTTGTCGCCGTAGCCGAAGGCCTCGCTCTTTGTCTTGCGGCCGGACGCCGTCTCGACGATGAGCTCGAAGATCTCGCGGCCCATGCCGGCGATGGTCTTCTCGCCGGAAGCGATGACGCCGCAATTGACGTCCATGTCCTCTTCCATCTGGTGGTACATGGTCGAGTTGGTGGCGACCTTGATCGACGGTGTCGGCCGGCAGCCGAAGCAGGAGCCGCGGCCGGTGGTGAAGACGATGACGTTGGCGCCGCCCGCCACCTGGCCGGTGGCGGAGACCGGGTCGTAGCCTGGCGTGTCCATGAACACCAGGCCGTGGCCGGTGACCTTCTCGGCATAGCCGAAGACGCCGTTGAGCGGCGTCTGGCCGCCCTTGGCGACCGCGCCCAGCGACTTCTCAAGGATGGTGGTCAGGCCGCCGCGCTTGTTGCCGGGCGAGGGGTTGTTGTCGATCGAGGCGCCGTGCTTGGCGACGTGGTCTTCCCACCACTTCACATAGCCGTCGAGCTTGGCCGCGATCTCGGGGCTTGCCGCGCGATAGGCGAGCAGATGCTCGGCGCCGTAGATCTCCGTCGTCTCCGACAGGATGCCGATGCCGCCGACGCCGGCGAGGATGTCCACGGCCGCGCCCAGCGCCGGGTTGGCGGTGATGCCGGACATGCCGTCGGAGCCGCCGCATTGCAGGCCAACGACGATCTCGCTGACCGGGATCGGCTCGCGCTCGAGGCGACCGACCTCCTCGGCGATCTCGGCGAGCACGCCCATCGCCTTCTCGACCGATTTGCGCGAGCCGCCGGCGTCCTGGATGTTGAAGTGCCGCTTGCCGGCGGCGACGCCCTTCTGGCCGTAGAGGGTCAACTGATTGACCTCGCAACCCAGCCCGACCATCATCACGCCGCCGAAATTCGGATGCCGGGCATAGCCGGCGAGTGTCCGGTGAAGCACCATCATGCCGTCGCCGGTGCCGCTCATGCCGCAGCCCTGGCCATGCACGATCGGCACGAAGCCGTCGATCCCCGGGTATTTCGGCAAGAGCGTGCGGTTGGCCTCGTCGGCGATGGCGTGGCAGACGGTGGCCGAGCAATTGACGCTGGCGATGATGCCGATGAAGTTGCGGGTGCCGGCGCGGCCGTCGGCGCGGCGATAGCCCATGAAGGTGCGGGCGCGGTCGGCCTCGGTCGCGTGCTCGGCTTCGCTCGGCGGCACCACCGGCAGGCGGCCGCTCTCGAAGATCAGATTGTGCGAGTGGACATGTTCGCCGGGTCCGATGTCCTGCGTGGCGCGGCCGATCGCCTGCGCGTATTTCACAACCGCCTCGCCGGTCGCGATCGGCTTGATCGCCACCTTGTGGCCAGGCTCTATCACCGCGACGGCGACAGCGCCGCCCGGCAGCGCCGCGCCGATCTCGATGCGGCCATTGGCGACCGCGACATTGTCGGCGGGAGACAGGAGGATGCTGTTTGCGGCGTTCACGGGCGGTTTCCTGGGATGTTCCTGGGTGCGTGGGCGGATTGACACGCGTCAGTTAATGGATAATGTCTTTTATCGTGAAAAAACATTTTTGCGTCAATTGTTTTTTCGCGAGAGCGCCGCGCGCTTGCGGATGCGAAGGCCAGCCGGCCGGCGTCTGAAAGCGATTCCGCTTTACGGCAGCATGCGTTAGGACCATATCGCGCTTCAGGCCGACCGCTGCAAGCGCCGGCGCGCAACGGGGCGGGGGATGTCAAAAAGCAACAACGTCTACAAGGACGCCTACAACCGCTGCCTCAGGCTGCTCGACGAGACGCAGAGCCTGCCGTCGGAACCGGAGCTCGGCACGCTGCTCGGCGTCAGCCGCACCACGGTGCGCAGCATCCTGGCGCGCATGGAAGAAACCGGTCTGATCGCCTGGAACAAGCGTAGCAAGACCGTGCTCAGGGCGCCGCGGCCGGACGACTTCTTCCCCGAGGAGGAGACCGACACGCTGGCCGAGATCATCGAGCGCTCCTTCATGCGCCGGCTGCTTGCCGGCGGCGCCGAGGCCGGCATGCAGATCAACGAGCTGGAGCTGGCGCGCGAGATCGGCGTCGGCACCACCAGCGTGCGCGAATTCCTGATCCGCTTCTCCCGCTTCGGATTGATCGAGAAGCGACGCAACAGCCACTGGGTGCTGAAGGGTTTTACCCGGGCTTTCGCGATCGAGCTGACCGAGATCCGCGAGATGTTCGAGCTGCGCTCGGCGGCCGCTTTTGCCGCCCTGCCCGAGGAGAGCCCGGTCTGGGCCGATCTCGACCGGCTGGAGGATGAGCACCACCAGCTGGCGCGCGAGATTGCCACGCGCTTCACCGCGTTTTCCGAGCTGGACGAGCGCTTCCACCGGCTGATCCACCGCGCCTCGCACAACCGCTTCATCGTCGACTTCTACGACGTCATCGCCATGATCTTCCACTATCACTACCAGTGGAACAAGGCGCAGGAGCGCGAGCGCAACGAGGTCGCCGTCCAGGAACATCTGGCCTATATCGCGGCGCTGAAATCGCGCGATCTCGGCAGGGTCGACGCCGCCTGCCGCAAACACCTGAAGTCGGCGCGCCAGACACTGCTGACCTCGATCCCCGAAGGGCGGCAGCCGCAACACGCCTGAGCCGCGCCGGGGTCACGGCGATACGCATTGGTCGCGCCGCGTTGCCGCAGCCGTGATTTGGCGATTTTCGCTCGGTTGGCCGCATGCTAGGTATCTGCCGTTGCTGCGTGGAGAGGCAGAGCTTGGACATCCGGCGGAGTCGATGGAGCATGAGGGTCGCGTTCGTCGCGGCCTTGATGCTTTTGCTCCAGTCGGCGCTTGGCGCCTTCGCGGCCGGGCCAGCCGCCGCGCAGCTCGACGCCTTCGGCAATGTCATCTGCACGCATGAGGGCGCTGCCCAGCTTCCCGGCAGCGATCCGCACCGGCAGCACATGCCGGCCTGCTGCGTGCTTGGCTGTAGCATGGTTTCCGCGGCCCACGCGCCGCCGCCCGATGCCGGTGTTCTCGCCCGCAGCCTCGTGCTCCAGGCCGTGGTGTTCGCGCCGCCGGCCTTCACCCATGTCGATTTCGCCCGCGATCGCTCTCCATCGAACCCGCGCGCGCCGCCAGCGACGGCCTGATCCGTCCCGGCTCGTCTCGCGGAACCTTTCGCGGGCGCATTCATCCAACTATCGGACCGTCCGCGGCGTCGCGGCGGTGCGATCACCGCATCATGGAGCAACCATGTTTTCCTTTACCGCAACGCAGGCCAGCGCGTCTGGCCGCAGCAACCGATCCCGGCGCTGGCAGCGCCTCGGCATCCTCCTTTCCACCCTCGCCATGCTGTTCGTCGGCGCTCGCGCCGCCTTCGCGCATGAATTCAAGGCCGGCGATCTCGAAATCGAGCATCCCTGGTCGCGGGCCACGCCTGCCGGCGCCAAGGTCGCCGGCGGCTATTTCACCATCATCAACAAAGGCAGCTCGCCGGACCGGCTGCTGGCGATTGCCTCCGACATTTCGGAGAAGGCCGAACTGCATGAGATGGGCGTCAAGGACGGCGTCATGACCATGCGCCCAGTCAGCGGCGGCCTCGAAATCCCGCCCGGCGGCAAGGTGGCGCTCAAGCCGGGCGCCTATCACCTGATGTTCGTTGGGCTGAAGCGGCAGCCCAAGCAGGGCGAAAAATTCCCGGCGACGCTCACCTTCGAGAAGGCCGGCAGCGTCACCGTCGAGTTCGAAGTCGAAGGCATGGGTGAAACCGGTGACACCGACATGGACCACGCCGAGTGACCCGGCAATCACACAAACTTCGAGGGACAATCATGAACAAGTATCTTTTGACGGCCGGCGTGCTTTTCTCGCTCGGGACAGATGCGGCGCTGGCGCACGTCACGCTGGAAACCCAGGAAGCGCCTGTCGGTTCTACCTACAAGGCGGTGCTTCGACTGCCACATGGCTGCGAGGGCAAGGCGACGACCGCCGTGCGCGTGCAGATTCCAGAAGGGGTGATCTCGGTGAAGCCGATGCCGAAACCCGGCTGGACGCTGCAGACCAAGAAAGGCAAGTACGAGAAGTCCTACCAGCTCTATGGCGAGACGCTGACCACCGGCGTCAAGGAGGTCGACTGGAGCGGCGGCAATCTGCCGGACGAATTCTATGACGAGTTCGTCTTCAGAGCCAATCTGACGGCGGATCCGCCTGTCGGCCAGATGCTCTACTTCCCTGTCGTGCAGGAATGCGACGGCGGCGCTGCGGCGCGCTGGATCGAGATACCGGCCGCGGGGCAGGAGGAGGACGAGCTGGAAAATCCGGCGCCCGGCATCAAGCTGCTGCCGAAGAAATGATCTCCTGGCGGCGCGCTCCGTTCCAGGGCGCGCGCCGCCTGCTTCGAGATGGTGGCATGAGCGCTTCCACAAGGACCTGCATCGACGACTGGCGAGCCGCCCGGCTTTTTGCCCGGCTTCTGGCCGTCATCTTGCTGTTTACGGCTATGGCGCTGCCGGACCGCGCCTTCGCGCATGCGACGCTGATCGACGCCGATCCCGTGGACGGCGCGGTGCTGGCGCAAAGCCCGGCAAGATTCTCGCTGAGCTTCAGCGAGCCGGTGTCGCCGCTGGTGCTCAACCTGGTGCGGCCGGACGGCACTCAGCTTGTCCTGACGTCCTACCGGCTCGACGATCAGACCATCGAGATCGACAATCCCGAGACGCTGAAAGCCGGCACGCATGTGCTGAGCTGGCGGGTGATTTCGGAGGACGGCCATCCGGTCGGTGGCTCCGTGCTCTTCTCCATCGGCGCGCCGAGCGCTCCACCGGTGGCTGGGGAGGCGGTCGACTGGCACCTGCGGTCGGCCATCTGGATCGGCAAGGTCCTGCTCTATGTTGGCCTGTTTCTTGGTGTCGGCGGCGCCTTCGCGCTTGCCTGGCTGGCCGAGGACCAACGCTGCGGCCGGCGCTTCGTCATCGACGCGATCCTGTGTGGCCTGGCGGCGGCGCCAATGTCGCTTGGGCTGCAGGGGCTCGATGCGCTGGGCGCGCCGCTTGCACGGCTGGCGCAGCCGGTGGTCTGGCAGACCGCGTTCGCCACCAGCTTCGGCTGGACCGTTCTGATCGCGCTGATCGCGCTCGGTCTCGGCCTGCTGTCGCTGGCCGGGCCGCGCGGCGGCCGCATGCCGCTTGCCCTTGCCGGACTGGCCGGCGTCGGCGCCGCGCTCGCCGCCAGCGGCCATGCCAGCGCGGCGGAACCACAATGGCTGACGCGGCCGATGGTGTTCCTGCACGGCGCGGGCATCGCCTTCTGGGCCGGCGCGCTGGTGCCGCTCGGGCTTTCGGTGAGGCAGCAGTCGAAGGATGCCGGGGCTTTCCTGCATCGGTTTTCGCGTGCGATCCTGCCGGTCGTCGCCGTGCTTGCCGCCGCCGGCATCGTGCTTGCCGTCATCCAGGTGCAGGCGCCGTCGGCGCTGGTCAGCACCGCCTATGGCAGGCTGTTGCTGGTCAAGCTGGTGCTGCTCCTGTTCCTGTTCACGCTCGCCACGGTCAACCGCTGGACGCTGACGGCTCCGGCCGAAGCCGGCGCCACCGAGGTGCAGCGGCGGCTGGCGCGCTCGATCGGCGCCGAGGTGCTGATCGTGGTCGCCATTTTCGCCGTCGCCGCCGGCTGGCGTTTCACCCCGCCGCCGCGCGCGCTGGCGATCGCCGCCGCGCAGCCGGTGTCGATCCACATCCACACGCTGAAAGCGATGGCCGATCTCAGCATCACGCCCGGCCATGCCGGGCCGGTCGCCGCGTCGATGGTGATCATGAGCGGCGATTTCGGGCCGCTCGACGCCAAGGCGGTGACGCTGGTGCTGTCGAAGCCGGATTCCGGCATCGAGCCGATCAAGCGGCCGGCGACGAAGCCGGGCGACGGCACATGGCGCGTCGACAACCTGATCATCCCGGTTCCCGGCCGCTGGACGGCGCGGCTCGATATTCTGGTTTCGGATTTCGAGGTGGTGAAGATAGAGGCGCCGATCGACATCCGCGCCGAGTGACAAATTGCTCGAGGCGGTTGACGCCATCGCAAAGGCCCGTCAATCATCCCGGCAAAACGCGGCTCAACAAAATCCGGAAGCAGGGAAGAAACGATGGAAAAAGCCGAAATCGGCCTGATCGGCCTTGGCACGATGGGCTCCAACCTGGCGCTCAACATCGCCGAGCATGGGCACCGCATCGCCGTTTTCAACCGCACCGCGTCGCGCACCGACGCCTTCGTCGAGAGCGCCGGGCCGCTGAAGGACATGGTTGTGCCCTGCTACAGCCTGGAGGAACTCGCCGCCGCGATCCGGCCGCCGCGGCCGATCATCATCATGGTGCTGGCCGGCAAGCCGGTCGACGAGCAGATCGCGGCGCTGCGCGGCCTGCTGTCCGACAACGACATCGTCATCGATGCCGGCAACGCCAATTTCCGCGACACGATGCGGCGCTTCTCCGAATTGTCCGGCTCGGCCCTGACCTTCATCGGCATGGGGGTGTCCGGCGGCGAGGAGGGTGCGCGCCATGGCCCGTCGATCATGGTCGGCGGCACGGAAGACTCCTGGAAGCGCGTCGAGAAGGTGCTGACGGCGATCTCCGCCAAGTTCAAGGACGAGCCCTGCGCCGCCTGGCTCGGCACCGACGGCGCCGGCCATTTCGTCAAGACGATCCACAATGGCATCGAATATGCCGACATGCAGATGATCGCCGAGATCTACGGCATATTGCGCGACGGCCTCGGCTTGGGCCCGAAAGAAATCGGCGCCGTCTTCGCCGACTGGAACAAGGGCCGGCTCAATTCGTATCTGATCGAAATTACCGCCAAGGTGCTGGCCGCCGACGATCCGAAGACCGGCAAGCCGGTGGTCGACATCATCCTCGACCGCGCCGGCCAGAAGGGCACCGGCAAATGGTCGGTCATCGAGGCGCAGCAGCTCGGCATTCCGGCGACCGCGATCGAAGCGGCGGTTGCGGCGCGCGTGCTGTCGTCGATCAAGGATGAGCGGCAGGCAGCGGAAAAGGCCTATGGCAATATCGGCGTCGCCAAGATCGCCGGCGACAAGGCCGCCCTGCTCAAGGATCTGGAGCTGGCGCTGTTCGCCGGCAAGATCGCCGCCTACGCGCAGGGTTTCGCGGTGATGAGCGGCGCCTCGAAGGAATTCAACTGGAACCTGCCGATGCCGACCATCGCCAAGATCTGGCGCGCCGGCTGCATCATCCGCTCGCAGATGCTGGACACGATGGCCGAAGCGTTCGGCTCTGGTAGCGCGTCAACCAATCTTCTGATGGCGCCGGCCTTCATCGCCATGATGCAGGAGGCGCATCCTTCACTGCGCAGGATCGTGGCGCGGGCGTCGGAAGCCGGCTCGCCGGTGCCGGCGCTGTCGTCGGCACTCGCTTACTTCGACAGCTACCGCCAGGGGCGCGGCACCTCCAATCTGATCCAGGCGCAACGCGATTTCTTCGGCGCGCACGGCTTCGAGCGCATCGGCGAGCAGGGCGCGTTCCATGGACCCTGCAGCGGCGCGGCCTAAGGGCAGGTAAGGCCGGCCTGCAAATGGCGGCCTCCTGCGCTTCTACTCCGGTTCTCGGAAGCCACCCAGTTTGGTCGCTTCGCGCCCGTCTTCGACTCGGCCTGACCTGTCTCTCAAGTCGCGCCAATCAGCCGCGATAGGGCAGAACCTCGCTCGGCTTGCTCAGCGATTGCAGCGAGCCGGGTTCGGCGCCGCCGATCCAGCCGAGCACCGAGCGGGCCAGCTCGGAGCCGGCGAGGCGGAAGTTCTCGTTGACGACCAGCAGTTCCCGCCGGAACAGATGCAGCAGTTCCGACGACTGCTTCGACACCACGTCGACGTCGCGGCCGAGCTTCAGGCCGGCATCCTCGATGCCGGCGACGACGGCGAGCGTCGCCGCGGCGGCGCTGCTGACGAAGCCGTCCGGCCGGTCCCGGCGCTGCATCAGCTGCGCCGTCCGCATCCTGATCTGCTCGATCGACTGGTCGATGGACACGGTGTTGAACGGCACCTCGCTGGCGCCGACTTCACTCAGCGCATCGGCAAAGCCGTTCAGCGTATGGCCATAGTAGGTGAGGCCGACCGGTGGCGTCACAAGGGCGAGCCGGCTGCGGCCGATGCCGGCGAGATAGCGCACCGCCTCGCCTGCGAAGGCGTAGTTGTCGAAATCATGGTAGGGGTGCACGAGCCCCATGTCGGTGCGGCCGTGCGTGGCAAAGGGAATGCCGCGCTCCAGCATGTAGCGGGCGCGCGGATCGTCCGGCTGGGTGCGCGAAATGATGATGCCGTCAGCCGAGCCCGTCTCGACCAGGTAGCGTATCGGATCCAGCGGATCCTGCGAGCGCGAATAGGGCGTGACGATCAGGTGATAGGGCGTGTCGGCGATCACCTCCGAGACACCGTAGATGATGTCCGAAACAAAACTCATGATCTCGCGCTCGGTGTTGAGCACAAGGCTGATGACATTGGTCTTGCCGGTCCTGAGGCGCACGCCGGCGCGGTTCGGCCGGTAGCCTATCTGCCTGGCGACGAGTTGCACGCGCCGCCTGGTCTCGGCGCCGATTTCGGGGGCATCCTTCAAGGCGCGCGACACGGTGGTGACGCCCAGCCCCGTCATGAAGGCAAGCGTCTTCAGCGTCGGCCTGGCCGGCGCTTCGCCATCCCTGTCCGTCTGGTCCCTGTCCATATCGTCCCGCCCGTCAGGCGCATAGCAGTCGCCGGGCCGGCCGGCAATCGCCGCTATCGTCGGGCGGCCAGCTCCCCGTCCCAACAAAAACCCCCATACACTGAAACGTTACAGATTGTCACGACCGTTGTCTGTGCCGGCCCCTGGTCTGCCTTTTCCTGGCGTGCTCTCCCGGCTCGGAAAGTCGTTGGGAATCAGCGCGAAAGGCGTTTCGGGCAATTTTTTGCCAGCTTCCAGCGTTTTGCAGCGCAGCTTTGCGTATTGCGGTGCACAAACTCGTGCCCGGCGGAACTATTTTGTTCGCGCTCCGAAAAATATCGAAACGGCGTTTGCGTGAGGGGTTGCGCATGTCGTGCAATTGCCGTATCGAAAATCTGTAACGTTTCAGATTCTTGGGAGGAACCGAAATGCGATACAAAATCCTGACTGCTGCGCTGGCGGCGACGGCCGCGCTGCAGTTCGCCGGTCCGGCGGCCGCGACCGATCTGGAAGTCACCCATTGGTGGACGTCCGGCGGCGAAGCGGCGGCTGTCGCCGAGTTGGCCAAGGCCTTCGACGCAACGGGCAATCACTGGGTCGACGGCGCCATCGCCGGTTCCGGCGGCACGGCGCGGCCGATCATGATCAGCCGCATCACCGGCGGCGACCCGATGGGCGCCACCCAGTTCAACCACGGCAGGCAGGCGGAAGAGCTGGTGCAGGCCGGCCTGATGCGCGACCTCACCGATATCGCCACCAAGGGCAAATGGACGGAAGTCGTGCGGCCGAAAAGCCTGCTCGACAGCTGCACCATCGACGGCAAGATCTATTGCGTGCCGGTCAACATCCATTCCTGGCAATGGCTGTGGCTGTCGAACGCGGCCTTCGAAAAGGCCGGCGTGCCGGTGCCGAAGAACTGGAATGAATATGTGGCGGCCGCCCCTGCGCTGGAGAAGGCAGGCATCATCCCGCTCGCCGTCGGTGGGCAACCCTGGCAGGCGTCCGGCGCCTTCGACGTGCTGCTCGCGGCTGTCGGCGGCACCGATACCTTCCTCAAGGTCTACAAGGACAAAGACGCGAAATTCGCCGCCGGGCCCGAGGTCGCCAAGGTGTTCAAGGCCGCGGACGATGCCCGCAAGATGGCGAAGAACACCAATGTGCAGGACTGGAACCAGGCAACCAATCTCGTCATCACCGGCAAGGCCGGTGGCCAGATCATGGGCGACTGGGCGCAGGGCGAATTCCAGGTCGCCGGCCAGACCGCCGGCAAGGACTATACCTGCCTTCCGGGCCTTGGGCTGAACGAGGTGATTGCCACCGGCGGCGATGCCTTCTACTTCCCGCTGCTGAAGGACGCCGACAAGTCCAAGGCGCAGGAAGTACTGGCCGAAACGCTGCTCGATCCCAAGACGCAGGTTGCCTTCAACCTGAAGAAGGGCTCGCTGCCGGTGCGCGGCGACGTCGACCTGCAAGCGGCGAATGACTGCATGAAGAAGGGCCTCGACATCCTGGCCAAGGGCAGCGTCATGCCCTGGACCGACCAGTTGATGTCGCAGGACAGCCAGAAGCAGAAGGAGGATCTCTTCTCCGAATTCTTCGCCAAGCCGGACTTGACCGTAGAAGACGCGCAGAAGCGTTTCGCCGACATCATCGCTTCGGCGGACTGATTGGTTTTGCCGACTGTTTACGGCGCCCCCGCCAGCTCCTGGCCCCAGCCTATCCGGGGTCAGGAGCGTGATGTCGTCATTGCCCCAGCCCGGCCGTCGAGATGAGCAAGAGCGAACGCCCCAACCAGCTTTTCCGCAACCTCAATGCGAAGGTCGCCTCGATCCCGATGATCCTCACCGCGCTGGTGGTTTTCGTCGGCGGCACCGCATGGACGGTGCTCTATTCCTTCACCAACTCGAAACTGCTGCCGCGGCTAAACTTCGTCGGCCTCGACCAGTATTACCGGTTGTGGGCGACGCCGCGCTGGCTGATCTCGATCGAGAACCTCTTGATCTATGGCGTCATTTCGCTGGTGTTCTCGCTGGCGATCGGCTTCATCCTCGCCGCGTTGCTCGACCAGAAAATCCGCTTCGAGGACACATTCCGCACCATCTTCCTTTATCCCTTCGCGCTCTCCTTCATCGTCACCGGCCTCGTCTGGCAATGGCTGCTCAATCCGGACTTCGGCATTCAGGGCGTGGTGCGAGGCCTCGGCTGGACAAGCTTCAGCTTCGATCCGCTCTACAATTCCAGCATCGTCATCTACGGCATTTCGATCGCGGCGCTATGGCAAGGCACCGGGCTCGTCATGTGCCTGATGCTCGCCGGCCTGCGCGGTATCGACGAGGATATCTGGAAGGCAGCCCGGGTGGACGGGATCCCGATGTGGAAGACCTATCTGTTCATCGTCATTCCGATGATGCGGCCGGTCTTCATCACCACGCTGGTCATTATCGCCGCCGGCATCGTCAAGGTCTATGACCTGGTGGTGGCCCAGACCAGCGGCGGGCCCGGCATCGCCTCCGAGGTGCCGGCAAAATACGTCTACGACTACATGTTCTTCGCCCAGAACCTCGGCCAGGGCTTTGCCGCATCGACCATGATGCTGTTGTCGGTGGTGATCGTCATCGTGCCGTGGGCCTATCTCGAATTCGGAGGCAAGAAGCGTGTCTGAGCTTGCCATCCCCCTGCCCAGCACCGCCGATGCCCTCAGGCGCGAAGCCACGGGACCGAGCGGCCCGAAGCCGCGGCACGTGTTCTCGCGCCGCAACATCTTCCTCTATGGCACGCTGATCGTGGTGGCGGTCTACTACCTCCTGCCGCTTTATGTGATGGTCGTCACCTCGCTCAAGGGCATGCCGGAGATCCGCCTCGGCAACATCTTCTCGCCGCCGCTGGAGATCACCTTCGAGCCTTGGGTCAAGGCGTGGTCCCAGGCCTGCACCGGCCTCAATTGCGACGGGCTCTCGCGCGGCTTCTGGAATTCGGTGCGCATCACCGTCCCCTCGGTGATCCTGTCGATCGCGATCGCCTCGGTAAACGGCTACGCGCTGGCCAACTGGCGCTTCAAGGGTGCCGACACCTTCTTCGTCATCCTCATCGTCGGCGCCTTCATCCCCTATCAGGTGATGATCTACCCGATCGTCATCATCCTGCGCGAGATCGGCCTGTACGGCAGCCTGAGCGGTCTGGTGATCGTGCATTCGATCTTCGGCATGCCGATCCTGACGCTTCTCTTCCGCAACTATTTCTCCTCGATGCCGGAAGAGCTGTTCAGGGCGGCGCGCGTCGACGGCGCCGGCTTCTGGGGCATCTATCTGCGCATCATGCTGCCGATGTCGCTGCCGATCTTCGTCGTCGCCGTCATCCTGCAGGTCACCGGCATCTGGAACGACTTCCTGTTCGGCGTCGTCTACACCCGCCCAGACACCTACCCGATGACAGTGCAGCTCAACAATATCGTCAATTCGGTGCAGGGCGTGAAGGAGTACAACGTCAACATGGCCGCCACCATCCTGACCGGCCTCGTGCCGCTCATCGTCTACTTCATTTCCGGCAAGCTTTTCGTACGCGGCATCGCCGCCGGCGCGGTGAAAGGATGATGATGACGGACATTGCCAATCCCAGCGTGTCGATCCAGGATCTGTCGCTGAATTTCGGCGCCGTGTCGGTGCTGCAGACGCTCAACCTCGACGTCGCCGAGGGCGAGTTCATCGTGCTGCTCGGCCCGTCGGGCTGCGGCAAGTCGACCTTGCTCAACTGCATCGCCGGTCTGCTCGACATTTCGGACGGGCGCATCTTCATCAAGGGCAAGAACGTCACCTGGGAAGAGCCCAAGGACCGCGGCATCGGCATGGTGTTCCAGTCCTACGCTCTCTATCCGCAGATGACGGTGGAGAAGAACCTGTCCTTCGGCCTGCGCGTCGCCGGCGTGCCCAAGGACGAGATCGCCAAGCGCATCGCGCGCGCCGCCGAGATCCTGCAGATCGAGCCGCTCCTGCAACGCAAGCCGTCGGCGCTCTCCGGCGGCCAGCGCCAGCGCGTGGCGATCGGGCGCGCGCTGGTGCGCGACGTCGACGTGTTCCTGTTCGACGAGCCGCTTTCCAATCTCGACGCCAAGCTGCGCTCGGAACTGCGGGTCGAGATCAAGCTGCTGCACCGCAAGCTCGAGAACACGATGATCTACGTCACCCATGACCAGATCGAGGCGATGACACTCGCCGACCGCATCGCCGTCATGAGGGGCGGTGTCATCCAGCAGCTCGATGCGCCGCAGACGATCTACAACCGGCCAGTCAACCGCTTCGTCGCCGGCTTCCTCGGTTCGCCGGCGATGAATTTCCTCAAGGGGGAGTTGGAAGCCGGCGCCGCCCCTGTGTTCAAAGCCGACGGCGTGTCGGTGCCTCTCGGCCGCTATCAATTCGACGGCGATGGTGGCCGTGGCGCCAAGCCTTGCATCTTCGGCATCCGGCCCGAGCACATAGCCTTCGGCGACGCAGCCGCGGCAATGCCGTTCACCGCCGAGTCGACGGTCGAGATCGTCGATCCGATGGGCTCAGACACGCTGGTGTGGACCAAGCTCGGCGGCCAGATCATCTCCTTCCGCGTCGAAGCGGATAAGACGCTGCGCAACGGCGATGCGATTCGCATCGGCTTCGATCCGGCACGCGCCTCGCTGTTCGACGCTCAAACCGACAACCGCCTTTAACCTCCCCAGCAGCCATCCCCCAAGAAACGGACAGAGACGATGAACTGGTCATTCCAACTTTACAGCGCCCGCAATTTCCAGCCTTGGGAAGGGGTGCTGCAGACGCTCGGCAAGCTCGGCTACAAGGAAGTCGAAGGCTTTGGCGGCGTCTATGACGATCCGAAATCCTTCCGCGCTGAGCTCGACAAGAACGGGCTGGCCATGCCGACCGGGCATTTCTCGATCGACGCGCTCGAGAACGACTTCGACGGCGTGCGCAAAATCGCCGACGCGCTCGGCGTCACGCTTTTGATCTGCCCCTATCTGGTCGCCGAGCAGAGGCCGGCGGACGCCGCCGGCTGGCGGGGTTTCGGCGAGCGGCTGGCCAAGGTCGGCGAAACGGCAAAGAAGGCCGGCTATGGCTTTGCCTGGCACAATCATGATTTCGAGTTCAAGGCACTTGCCGACGGTTCGGTGCCGCAGGACCACATCTTTGCCGCCGCGCCCGATATCGGCTGGGAGATGGACGTCGCCTGGGTGGTGCGCGGCGGCGCGGATCCGCTGCCCTGGATCGAGAAGCACGGCAAGCGCATCAGCGCCGTCCACGTCAAGGACATCGCCAAGCCGGGCGAGGGCCTCGACGAGGATGGCTGGTCGGATGTCGGTCATGGCACGATGGACTGGGCCGGCCTGATCAAGACGTTGCGCGCCAAGAGCGCCGCCAAGTACTTTGTCATGGAGCAGGACAACCCGAACGACATCGAGCGCTTCGCCCGCCGCTCCATCGCATCCGTCAAGGCTTACTAGGAACAATCGACATGGCAAAGAAACTGGGTATCGGCGTTATCGGCTGCGGCAACATCTCGAAAGCGTATTTCTCGCTGGCGCCGCTGTTCCGCGGCATCGAGATGCGTGCCTGCGCCGACATCAACATGGACGCTGCGAAGGCGCGGGCGAAGGAGTTCAAGCTGCGCTCCGAGACGGTCAATGACCTGCTCAAGGCGGACGACATCGACATCATCGTCAATCTGACGATCCCGGCCGTGCACTATGAGGTGTCGAAGGAGATCCTCGACGCCGGCAAGCACGTCTATTCGGAAAAGCCGTTCGTGCTTTCGATCAAGGAGGGGCTCGACCTGAAAGGCCGGGCCGAGAAGAAGGGACTGCGCATCGGCTCGGCGCCGGACACCTTCCTCGGCGGCGCGCATCAGCTGGTGCGCAACCTGATCGACACCGGCGCGCTCGGCAAGATCACCAGCGGCACCTGCCATGTGATGGGTCACGGCATGGAGCACTGGCATCCCAATCCGGATTTCTTTTTCCAGCCGGGCGCCGGCCCGGTGCTCGACATCGGGCCGTACTACATCACCAACCTGATCCAGCTGGTCGGGCCGGTGAAGCAGGTCGCGGCCTTCGCCTCGACGCCGGCCAAGGAGCGGACGATTTCTTCGAAACCGCGCGCGGGCGAGAAAATCCCGGTCAACACGCCGACCACCATCCACGGCCTGCTGGAGTTCGAGAATGGCGCGGTGGTGACGCTCAACACCAGCTGGGATGTCTGGAGCCACGGCCACGCGCCGATGGAACTCTATGGCGAGGGGGGGACAGTGTACGTGCCGGATCCGAATTTCTTCGGCGGCGACGTGCGCTTCACCGAGGCGGCGAAACCGGTCAAGAAGCTGCCGAAATGGAAGCATCCGTTCGGCGTGCCGAACGAAATGCATTCGCAAGGCATGATGGCCAACTACCGCACCGCCGGCCTTGCCGATATGGCGCTGGCGATCGCTGAGGGGCGGCCGCACCGCTGCTCGATGGAGCTGGCGCTGCACGCCGTCGACGTGATGACCGGCCTGTTGCGCTCGGGCGAAACGGGCAAGTTCGTCGCCATGCAGACGACCTGCGAGCGGCCGGCCGCACTCGGCGTCAAGGAAGCCAAGGACCTGCTGGCCAAGAAGAAGTAGATCGCCGCAATTATCGATAATTTTTACCAGCCCTCTCCCCCTTCTCTCGGGGAGAGGGTAAAGGGTGGGCCGCAGGGCATGGTCAGCGCGTTGCGGTGAACCATGCCCGATCCGTTCAGATCCGAGGATTTCCCATGCCCTATGTCGCCGCCGAAAACCGCTACGAGAAAATGCTCTACAACCGCTGTGGGCGGTCCGGACTGAAGCTGCCCGCGATCTCGCTCGGGCTGTGGCACAATTTCGGCAATGACACGCCGCACAAGACCAAGCAGGCGATCGTGCGCAAGGCGTTCGACCTCGGCATCACCCATTTCGACCTCGCCAACAACTATGGTCCGCCGCCGGGCTCGGCGGAGAACGCCTTCGGTGAAATCCTGCGCAGCGATTTCGCCGCCTATCGCGACGAGCTGATCATCTCGACCAAGGCCGGCTACGAGATGTGGCCGGGGCCGTATGGCGAGTGGGGCGGGCGCAAATATGTGCTGGCCAGCCTCGACCAGAGCCTGAAGCGGATGGGGCTCGACTATGTCGACATCTTCTATTCGCACCGTTTCGATCCCGACACGCCGCTGGAAGAGACGATGGGCGCGCTCGACCATGCGGTGCGCTCGGGCAAGGCGCTTTATGCCGGCATCTCGTCCTACAATTCGCAGCGTACGCGTGAGGCGGCCGACATATTGAAGCAGCTCGGCACGCCTTGCATCATCCACCAGCCAAGCTATTCGATGCTCAACCGCTGGGTCGAGGAGGACGGGCTGCTCGACACGCTGGAAGGGCTCGGCGTCGGCTCGATCGTGTTCTCGCCGCTGGCGCAAGGCATGCTGACCAACAAATATCTGGGTGGCATCCCCGAGGGCAGCCGCGCCTCGCAGGGCAAGTCGCTCAGGCCCGCCTTCATCAACGACAAGACGATCACCAACATCAAGGCGCTGAACGCCATTGCCGGGCGCCGCGGCCAGACGCTGGCGCAGATGGCGCTGGCCTGGGTGCTGCGCAGGGGCCGGGTCACCTCGGCGCTGATCGGCGCCAGCCGGCCGGAACAGGTCGAGGATTGCGTCGGCGCGCTGAAGGCACTTGACTTCAGCGATGCGGAACTGGCCGAGATCGACAGCTATGCGCGCGAGGCCGACATCAATTTGTGGGCGGCCTCGGCGGAGCGCAAGGGTCCGCCGCGCAAGTAGATGGCGTCGGCATGGCATGAAAAGAAACGGCGGGCTTTGCCCGCCGTTTTTGTATTGAGAGAGGCGGGAGGCTCAGGGCTTGGCCGGCTTCTGAGCGGTACCGACACCGGCCTTGGGCTTTGCCGGCGCCGGCGTGGTCTTCATCTTCTCCTCGATCCAGCCGCTGTAGTTGGCCAGCCGCGTATAGATGCCGTAGGCGTTCTTGTGGCCGCAGGCCGCACTGCCGTCATTCGGCCCTTCGCCCCAGGAAACGACGCCAATCTGGACCGGGCCGTCGGCACCGGTCATGAACAGCGGGCCGCCGCTGTCGCCATTGCAGGCATCGCGCTCGCCGCTGGCGGTGCCGGCGCAGATCATGTTGCCGGTCAGCGGGTCCGACATGTCGGCGGCAATGGCGCTGGCGGCCGCGTCGATGCCCTTTTCGGAGTAGCGCATGCGGTGGGAGAGGTCGCCAAGTGCTGTCTTCAGGTCGCGCGCGTAGATGTCCTTGATGCCGCTGTTGCAGGTCGCGTTCGGCTGCAGGTCGAGGTCGGCGACCATCAGTGCCGTCGGGAAGGTGCCGTCCTGCATCTTGCCCCAGCCGGTGACCGTGGTCTTGCCGCTGTCTGGCGTTGCCTCACGGGCGAGCTTGATCGTCGGCGCGTCCGCCGGCTCGGCCAGCCGGATCAGGCCGAGGTCGTTGTCCATCGTCTGCTCGCTATAGCCTTCGTTGACGATCACCTCCGCCGCCTTGTAGCGCTTGCCTTCGCCGAGATCGGTGGCGCCGGTCAGCACGGTGACCGCGCCCGCCGGGATCGGCCGGCCGTTGTCTACGAGGCAGTGCGCGGCCGTCAGCACCCATTGCGGCGCGATCAGGCTGCCGCCGCAGAACTGGGCGTCCGGCTGCGAGGCCGGGCTGGCGTCCAGCCTGTCGCTTGTCAGCAGCGCCACCTGGAAAGGAAAAGCGCCTTTCTCGGCCTCCTTGCCGCCATAGACGCGATCGGCGCCGTCGGGGTTCTCGGCCTTGGCCTTCGCCCTTGCTTCCGCGACGCGCTTCATTGGCGAGACCGCTGCTTCCGGCCGTGCGGGCCCATCGGCCGCGTGGATGGCGTCGAGCGTCGCGAGCGCCGCGATGCCGGCCAGCAGTGCTGTGGCGAGCGGCCTGAACCGATGGATGATATTCACCATGACCTCCTGAGACGAACGTTCCCGAACAGGCCGGCCCGGCGCATGATCCGCTGCCCGAAGCACCGGTTTTGAACGACCGGCTACGCGCAGCCCGGATCGGCGCGCAAACCGGTCATAAAACCGAGTGCCACTTCTGCTAATCGTGCCCGCGAGCAGAACCCGCTCAAACCTATAGCCCCCCACGGGCTACGTGGAAGCGATTTGTCATTGCCAATGTTGGAATATTTTAGGCAGTATATCGAAGGGGAGTTTTTGGCGGGGGCCTCAACTGACCGCGCGGGGCAATGATCTGGTCGGCGTTACCGAAACTCGGTTTTGGCGTCACCACGATCTCGACAATATTTCTGTATCTTGATCCGGTCCTTGCTGACTTTTGGGAGAGTCTCACCGTGACAAAACTGACGAACACCATCATTGCGTCCGCGTTTCTTTCCACCGCGATGTGGCTGGTGCCCGCTTTCGCCGCCGATCCCGGCACTGCCAATGCCGGCAACGGCGAAAGCATGCGCGATGCGGGATCGGGCGACTACACGCCGGGCCGGGCAAAGCCGATCGCGCCGCCGAAACTGACCGAGGACGAGGCCAGCCGCGCCGCGCCGCTCGCCGACGAGGACGCAGCGGTCAAGTCCTATGGCATCGTCGGACGTTCCGCCGACGGCAAGGAGATCAAGATCGAGGCGAACGAGGCGCTGAAGGAACTGATCATCGAGCAACTGAATGCGCCGGCGGACGGGCAGGGGTCCGACGCTTCAGGTCCGCAGAACACCGGAGACCCCGGGCTGACGGAAGGCGAAGCGGGCCGCCAAGTGTTCGGCACCGACGACCGCGAGCAAGTCAAGAACACCAAGACCTATCCGTTCTCGGCCATCGGCTATCTCGAGGCCAAGTCGCCCAAGACCGGCAAGTTCGGCAGCTGCTCGGCGACGCTGATCGGTCCGCGCACCGTGCTTACCGCGGCGCACTGCCTCTACAGCCATGAGGATGGCGCCTGGCTCGACGAATATCTGTTCGTGCCGGGCCTCAACGGCAGCACCGCCGACGATGCGCCGTTCGGCGCCTTCACCTATGAAAGCGCCTATGTCCTGCAGGGCTTCATCGACAACTACCAGGGTTTCTACGGCTCGGTCGTGCCGTGGGATCTCGGCATCGTCACGCTGAAGCAGGATGTCGGCACCAATCTCGGCTGGCTGGGCTATGCCAACTACGAGGATCTGGGCGACTTCACCGCCAATATCGTCGGCTATCCCGGCGACAAGCCGATGGGCACGATGTGGAAGGCAAGTTGCGAAGTGCATGCCGAAAACATCGGCACGGACTATTTCCAGTACGATTGCGATACGTTCCCGGGTTCGAGCGGCAGCTCGGTCTACGCCTATGACAACGCCGCCAAGCAGCGTGTCATCACCGGCGTGAACGTCGCCGAAAGTCCGGACGCCAACACCGCGGTCAGGCTCCACGCCGCCAATATCGAGTGGATCAACAGCCTCTACAAATGAGGCTTGTTCCGACCCGCTGATAGGAGCGATCGAACAACCGGCGGTAGGGTTGATCCCACTGCCGGTTTTTCACATCCGGGCCACCGATCGCTTCGCCCTTATTTGGACGTCGCCTCGGGCTGCTCCTGGCGCACATAGGTCTCGATCGCCGAGGCGAAGTTGGCGGAGCCGGCCTTGCGCTGCTTGTCTATATAGCCGGCGAAATAACTCCAGAAGGAAACGGCATAGTCGCGGAAATAGGCGTCCGCCACCTTGCGCGAACAGAGGTCGCTCTCGACGCAGATGGAAAGGCGGTTGAGGAAATAGACGATGCGGTCGAAGTGATCGCTGAAATCGGCAAGCGGCATACTCCCGCCATCGCCGGTCATCGCCTCGATGCCGATGCGCTGCCTGAACACCTGTTCCTCGGTCGGCGTCGGATTGGCGCTAAGCAGATTGTCGTATTTGGTGTTCAGCGCCGCCAGCCGCTCCTTGAGCGCGCGTTGCGCCTGCTGCAAGTCCTTGCTCTCCCAGAGCTCGACCAGCGCCATGGTCTGCTCGACGCGCTTCTGCTCCTGGTTGGCCAGGAACTGGAAGACGGAGAACAGAAGCGTGAAGATGATCACAAGCCGCACCAAAAGGCCCGACCAGGCGTAGGCCAGCATGCGCCAGTCGCGATCGGTGAAGGGGTTCGATTCCTTCTTGATCTCGTGGCTGCTCGGCCACGGGAAACCCTCGGTGGTTTCCGGCAGCGCCTCGGCCTTCTTGGCCGGCGAAGGCTCGGCCGTCGTCAGCGCCGTCGCAGGCACTACTTGTTCTGTCACCTTGCCCCCCGGCTTCTTCATCGGCAGCTGTCCAGATCGATGGTGGCGGTCGGGTCGAGCACGATGCCCGGCGCCTCAAGCTTCCTTTTCAGGCAGTCGAGCTGAGGGCGCGAGACCATGAACTGCACGTCCGGTTCGGCGGGTGCCTTGTTCGGCGAGGGCAGGGCCTCGACCACGCCACGCGAGGCGCAGTCGCTGAGATCGACCACGACGGCTTCGTTGCCGGTCTTGGCGATCTGGTCGTACTGGTCGAGAAAGCAGCCCGCCAGTTCGGAATTGGTGACGATCTGCTTGGCGCAGAGGCCGCAGCTCTCCTCCGCCCAGGCAGGGGCGAGCGGCAGCGCCGCGAAAAGAAGGCCCGCTCCGAGCCAGTAATGCAGGTTGGTTCTCACAAGCGTCCTCATCCTTTCCGTGCCGCGCCAGAATGTCCACGCACAAGGCCGGTCGCGCAAGAGCCGATGCAGCGGTTGCGACAGGCTTTTGCGGCGGCCTGCGCTCAGGCGCGCGGCACTGTCTCCATCGGAAAAATCATCACCGCGCCCTTCGGGCCGCTCCTGTCGGCAAGCTTCATCACCGAGCGTGTCGAAGGTGCCATGCCGATATCGGCGAGCATGTCGGAGAAGCCGGAGCCGCCGACCGCGCGGGTGGCCGAGGGCACGCCGTCCTGCGCCAGGAAGCTCAGATCCTCCTTCTCGCTCTGCGGCGGTGCTTCAGTCAGCACGGCGACCATCCGCTCCATGCCGAAGCTGGTGTCGGTGAAGGCCAGCAGCCCTTCCCGCAAGCCGGCGTCCGGCGAGCCGTTGGCGGGCGCCAGCCGCTCGGCGACGATATGGGTGATGGAATAGTCGCTGCCGACATAGAGCACGTTGATGTCGACATATTTGTCGGAATCGTTCCTGGCCCTGATATGCACCTCGTCGCCCGGCGAGACGCGCGGCACGGTCGAGGCCTGCAGCGGCTCCAGTGCGTCGCCGCCCTGGCGCCTGATCTCGAACTCGACGCTGACCTCTTCCGGCCGGTAGTCGGAGGCGGCGGCCAGCCTGGAAAGGCCGGTGGCGCGGAAGATGGTGGTCAGGTTCTTCGCCGTCGCATCAACCAGCTTGGCGCGATCATCCGGGTGAATGATGATCAGCGGCGGCCTGCCGCCGTCCTTCACATCGCCGGAAGCCGGCAGGAACCACAGCGCCGGCTTGTCGGTGGCGGCGGTCGCGGCGCCGGTGATCGCGTTCTCTCGCAGCACCGCCAGCCGCAGATCGGCGCTCTTGCCGGGCTCGACCAGCTCGACGTGAAAGCCGGATTTCTCCCTGGCCGCCAGTTCGTCCAGAACCGAATTGACCAGCGCGGTCTCCTTGTCGAGGCCGTCGGTTGCCGCCGGGCGCGCCACCACGAGCTTGTAGTCGACCGCGAGCTCGGCGACGCGCGCATAGGCATTGGCCGGGATATCAGCCAGCGTCAGCGCCGGCTTGCCGTCGAGCTCCACCGGCTTCACCCAGCTCTCCAGGTTCCTGGCCGACTGCACCTCGACATAGCCGAGCGCTTCAGACAGTTGCGACAGGGCCGAAGGCAGGATGGCGAGCTTGCTTCCGGGGGTGAGTCGCTGCAGGAGCCCGGCGCCGATCGTCGCCGCATCGTCCTTGACGACCAGCGGCCATTGCATGACCGCATCGGTCCTGTCGGTGCCGAAGACGCGCGCATCGAGCTCGCCTTCGAAGAGCGGCGTCGGCCGCGTGCGGCTGTCGGCCGAATATTGCTGCAGTACCGCCTGGCCGAGCTGGCGGTAGGTGACGGCGGGGTTCTCGGCCAGCTTGGACAGGATGGTGAAGGTGAACAGGCCGAAGCGCGGCGCATCGGCGGTGCCCTTGGGCAGCGGCATCTCCGGCGTCGTCTCGACGGTCTGCGCGGCATAGAAGGCGACCAGCTTGCCCTTGGCGGTCGATTCGGCGCCAGTCGGCGTAAGGTTGAAGGCGGGCTTGCGCTGGCCGTTCTCGTCGAAGCCGCGCGTCGCGGTCGCCGCGATGTCCGCATAGAGCTTCACGGCAGCTGCCCGTTCGGCCTCGCCGCCGCCGAACAGATCGGCAAACTCGACCTTGCGCTCCATCTCGTCGTCGACCTCGGCGGCGCGTGTCGCCGTGCCGGAATGGCAGCAGTCGAACACCACCCAGACGAAGGCGCC
>NZ_RZOF01000320.1:0-7175 GCF_003998955.1 Mesorhizobium sp. M4B.F.Ca.ET.017.02.2.1
CCGGCAAGACGCGCGTGCTCACCACCCGCATCGCCCACATCCTCGCCACCGGCAAGGCCTTCTCCTCGCAGATCCTCGCCGTCACCTTCACCAACAAGGCGGCGCGCGAGATGAAGCAGCGCATCGGCCATCTGATCGGCGAAGGCAATGTCGAGGGCATGCCGTGGCTCGGCACCTTCCACTCGATCGGCGTCAAGCTGCTGCGCCGTCACGCCGAGCTCGCCGGGCTGAAATCCGATTTCACCATCCTCGACACCGACGATGTCGTGCGTCTGATCAAGCAGCTCATCCAGGCCGAGGGGCTGGACGACAAGCGCTGGCCGGCCAAGCAGTTCGCGCAGATGATCGACGGCTGGAAGAACAAGGGCCTCGGCCCCGCCGACATCCCCGAGGGCGACGCCCGCAGCTTCGCCAACGGCAAGGGGCGCGAGCTCTACAAGGCCTATCAGGAGCGGCTGCAGACCCTGAACGCCTGCGATTTCGGCGACCTGCTCTGCCATCCGATCCGCATCTTCCGCGCCTACCCGGATGTGCTGAAGGACTACCACAGGCGCTTCAAATACATCCTCGTCGACGAGTACCAGGACACCAACACCGCGCAGTATATGTGGCTGCGCCTGCTGGCGCAGCGGCCGCAATCCTCCCCCCTTGAGGGGGAGGTGCCTGCGAAGCGGGCGGAGGGGGTCGCCACAGAAGGCACCGCCCGGTCATCGAGCACAGGGGCGTCGAGCACTGCCGCGAGGACCCCACCCGACCGGGCTTCGCCCGGCCACCCTCCCCTCAAGGGGGAGGGGAATTCCCGCCCGGCCACCGTCAACATCTGCTGTGTCGGCGACGACGACCAATCGATCTATGGCTGGCGCGGTGCCGAAGTCGACAACATCCTTCGCTTCGACAAGGATTTCCCCGGCGCCACCATCATAAGGCTCGAACGCAACTATCGCTCGACCGCGCATATCCTCGGTGCGGCCTCGCATCTCATCGCCTTCAACGAAGGCCGCTTCGGCAAGACGCTGTTCACCGACCGCAACGATCCCGAGGATGACAAGGTGCATGTCCATGCCGCCTGGGATTCGGAGGAAGAGGCGCGCGCCGTCGGCGAGACCATCGAGGCCTATCAGCGGCAGAAGCACAATCTAAACGACATGGCGATCCTGGTGCGCGCATCCTTCCAGATGCGCGCTTTCGAAGAACGCTTCATCACGCTCGGCCTGAGTTACCGCGTCATCGGCGGCCCGCGTTTCTACGAGCGCATGGAAATCCGCGACGCGCTTGCCTTCTTCCGGGTCGTCGCCAATGGCGGCGACGACCTCGCCTTCGAGCGCATCGTCAATGTGCCGAAGCGTGGGCTCGGCGAAGCCACGATCCGCCAGATCCACGACACGGCGCGGGCGCTGCGCATCCCGATGCTGGAAGCCGCCGGCAACCTCGCCGAAAGCGACGAGATGAAGCCGAAGCCGCGCGCCGCCCTGCGCGAGGTCGCGGCGAATTTCGAGCGCTGGCAAAAGGCGCTGGAGACCACGCCGCACACCGAGCTCGCCGAGACCATCCTGGAGGAGAGCGGCTACACCGACATGTGGAAGAACGACCGCTCGGCCGAATCGCCCGGGCGGCTGGAAAACCTCAAGGAGCTGATCCGCTCCATGGAGGAGTACGAATCGCTGCGCGCCTTCCTCGAGCATGTCGCGCTGGTCATGGAGGCCGAGCAGAGCGAGTCGCTCGATGCAGTCTCGATCATGACGCTGCATTCGGCCAAGGGTCTCGAGTTCGAGACCGTCTTCCTCCCCGGCTGGGAAGAAGGCCTGTTCCCGCACCAGCGCGCGCTCGACGAAGGCGGCCGTTCCGGCCTCGAGGAGGAGCGCCGCCTCGCCTATGTCGGCCTGACACGCGCCAAGAAGAACCTGCACATCTGGTTCGTCTCCAACCGCCTCATCCACGGCCTGTGGCAATCGACCATCCCGTCGCGCTTCCTCGACGAATTGCCGGAAACCCATGTCGAGGTCGCCGAGAGCGGCAACTCCTATGGCGGCTACGGCAACAGCTACGGCGGCGGCTCGTTCGCCTCCGGACGCGGCGGCCGGCAGAACCCCTACGGCGCCTCGCGCTTCGACAATATCGGCGAGGAAAAATCCTTCTCCAACACCTATTCGACGCCGGGCTGGCAGCGCGCGCAGGCCAACCGCACCGAGGCCACCGATCGCAACTGGGGCACGCGCTCCGGCCACCAGGTCGAGCGCATCGGCTATGGCGAGACCGACAGCGGCTACGGCGCCGGCCGCACCAGCGTCAAGGGTCGCACCATCGACGGCGAACTGGTCGCCAAGTCCGTCGCCGACAAGCCGTCGGCCTTCAGCGTCGGCGACCGCGTCTTCCACCAGAAATTCGGCAACGGCAACATTGCGGCAATCGAAGGCAACAAGCTCACCATCGACTTCGACAAGGCCGGCCAGAAACGCGTGCTGGACGGCTTTGTCACCGGCGTGTGAGCAATTCCCTCACCGATACCTCGCCTGGTTCCACTTATGGCCGAGCAGCGACAAGATGATGATCAGCCCGTTGAAGAACTGCACGTAGAAGCCGCTCAGCCCCGCCGCCACCACGCCGGTCTGGATGAACGACACGGTCACCGCGCCGATCGCGCCGCCGACCACCGTGCCGATGCCGCCCCAGGTCGGCGTGCCGCCGACGAACACCGAGGCCAGCACCGGCAGCAGATAGCCGTCGCCGGCCGTCGGCCACCAGGTGAAGTTGATCATCACCGAGAAGGTGCCGGCGATCGCCGCCCCGATGCCGGTGAAGACGAACACCTTGACTTTGACGCGCTTGACGTCGATGCCCATCTGCTTGGCGCTGTCCGGATTGTCGCCGACTGCCCTCACCTGCGCGCCGAAGCGGTGGCGGTTGTAGAGCAGCGCCGAGAAAACGACGAAGGCGATGGCCCAGAAGACCTGCACCGGGATGCCCCAGAGCTGGCTCGAGAAGATCTTGTAGGCTGAGCTGTCGGCAAGGCCGGTCAGCGCCATCGACCTGCCCTCGTTGATGATCTGGATCAGGCCGCGCAACAGGAAATTCATGCCGAGCGTGGCGATCAGCGACGACAGTCCGCCATAGACGACCAGCGATCCGACCAGGAAGCCGAGCAGCGTGCCGGTGACCAGCGCGGCGGCGATGCCGAGGAACGGATCATAGCCGGCCTGCACGACCAGTGCGAAGACCCATGAGGCAAAACCCATCGTTGCCGGGAACGACAGGTCGATCTCGTCGCAGGTGACGACGAAGACCAGCGGCACCACCACGAACAGCGCAACGGGAAGCGTCGTCAGTACCGAGCTGTAGAGATACCAGGTGGTGAACACCGTCGGATTGGCGATGATGAACACCGCCATCATGAAGATGAACACGCCGAGCGTGCCGAGCGCGGCGCGGTTGTCGATGACGAAGCCGCGCAGCCAGTGGTCGGATGGATGGCTCCATTCCTTGCCTGCCTGGCCGCTTGTTCTTCCCAGGGGAGATTGCAGATCGGGTTCCATGGCCTTGCTCATCGCGCTCCCTGCTCCGCTTCGCCCGCCTCGTGCAGTCCGGGCAGGCCGCCCGGATGCGCCACGTCTTCCATGAAGTTGATGAGATCTTCCGCCGACTTGATCTGGCTGCGGTCGGCGGTCAGCGCCACCTTGCCGCGGTCGAGCACCACGAAGCGGTCGGCAATGTCGAAGACGTGGTGGATGTTGTGGCCGATGAACAGGATCGACCGGCCGCTCGCCCGCACCTGGCGCACGAAGTGGAAGACCTTGGCGGTCTCGGTCAGCGACAGCGCCGTCGTCGGCTCGTCGAGGATGATCAGCTCCGCCTGCTTGTAGATGGCGCGCGCGATCGCCACGCCCTGGCGTTCGCCGCCCGAAAGCTGGCCGACGATCGAGTGCGGCGTGAACACTTTCGAGGTGAAGCCGATCTCCCGCATCAGCCGGCTCGCCTCCTCGATCTCCTTGTTGACCTTCAGCCAGCCCATCCAGCTGGTCAGTTCGCGACCCATGAAGATGTTGCGCACGATCGTCTGCTGCACCGCCAGCGCCCGGTCCTGGAACACCGTCTCGATGCCGGCATCGCGCGAGCGCGCCGCGCTCCATCCGCTGACCGGCTTGCCGCGCACCAGGATCTCGCCGCTGGTCGGCTTGACCACGCCTGACAGGATCTTGATCAGCGTCGACTTGCCGGCGCCATTGTCGCCGATCAGGCCGACCACCTCGCCGCGGTCGACGCTGAGGTTGACGCCGCCAAGCGCATAGACCTGGCCATACGACTTCTTGATGTCGCGCAGTTCGATGATGCGTTCGCCCATGCGATCCTCGCTCGGATTGTCTGTCTTGCCGGTCTCCTCGCCGGCGGCCCCGCCGGCCGGGCGAAATCCCGGCCGACGGCTTGGGAGGTCAGCGCAGCGCCTGCTTGGCCAGCTCGGCGACGATCTCGTAATTCTGCGGCGTCACGAAGCCGGCGCCGGTATCGACATTCATCGGCGCCAGACCCAGCACTACCTGCTGGCAGAGGCTGAGGATCGGCAGGTAGCCCTGCAGGAAGGGCTGCTGGTCGGCCGTCAGCTGCACCCAGCCGCCCTTGAAGCCCTCGACGATCTGCGGGCTGGTGTCGAAGCCGAAATTGAAGATCTCGCCGGGCTTTCTTCCCGCCGCCTGCATGTAGGTGGCGACATTGCCCAGCATCTGGCCGCCGGGATAGCCGACCGCCTTGATATCAGGGTTGTTGAGCAGGGCCGCGGTGATCACCGGAATCGCCAGATTGGGGTCGGATGCCCATTCGCCGCTCGGCGGTGACGGCAGCTGGATGACACTGATGCCGGCCTCCTTGAGTACGGCCACCGTGCCGCGCTCTCGCGCGCCGCGGGCCTCGTTCTCGAACGGGCCGATCATGATCGCCTTGTCGCCGGACTTGAGCTTGCCGAGCTTGATGGCCTCGGCGCCGAGTGCACGGCCCTGCTGCTCCTGCTGGGCGCCGACATAGCCGCCGCCGAACGCTTCCACCACCTTCGGCACCGGAACGTTCTGGTACATCATCTTGATGCCGTCCTTGTGCGCCTGCTCGGCCAGAGGCATGATCGCGGCGTCGCCCGGATGGCCCATCATGGCGATGCCGTTGGGTTTCACGGCGACGGCCTCGCGTAACTGCTGCACCATCTTCTCGGAATCCCACTGCGAGAAGATGTAGTCGACCTTAGGCCCGAGATCGGCGGCCGCCTGCTTGGCGCCATTGTAGACGATGGTGCCGAAGGCGTCGCCCTCCGCGCCGCCGACGAAGAAGCGGATGTGGACGTCCTTGCACCATTGGGCATCCAGCGCCTGCGCCGGCAAGGTGGAGATGGCGGCGGCAAGCGCCGTGGCTGCGGCCACGACGGTCGTGCGCAGAAGTGTCGTTCTAAACGCGATGCTCATGCACGTTCCTCCCTTTGTTTCCTCGCCAAGCGAGGGTTTTCGACATTCGCTTCGGCAGTGCGCCGCAAAACTGGCCGGCCGGCTCCTCCCGCCGGCCAATCCTCACATCAACTTTGGCCTCACATCGGATTTGGCAGGTAGCTGGCACCTCCCCTGCATTGTTTGAGATAATCCAGCGCGCGCACTTGCCCGGTGATCTCCAGGTCGTCGCGATAGACAGGGTCGTGCCAGCCCTCGATGTCGATGGCGCCCTTGTAGCCGGCCAGCCGCAATTCGCTGATCACCCGCGTCCAGTCGCTGTCGCCGAAGCCCGGCGTGCGCATCTGCACGAAGGGCAGCCGGCCGAACACGCCGTGCTCGCGGATGACGTCCCAGCGCACGGTGGCGTCCTTGCCGTGGACATGGAAGATGCGCGGCGCCCATTTGCGGATCTGCGGCATCGGGTCGATCAGGTAGACGAGCTGATGGCAGGGCTCCCATTCGAGGCCGAGATTGTCATCCGGCAATTCGTTGAACATCAGCTCCCAGGCATCCGGATTGTGGGCGATGTTCCAGTCGCCGCTGGCCCAGTTGCCATCCATCGCGCAATTCTCGAAGGCGATGCGCACGCCCCTGTCGGCGGCCCGCTTCGCCAGCGGCCCCCAGACCTCGCGGAAGCGCGGCAGGCTGTCGGTCAGCGGCTTGCCGCGAATTCGGCCGGTGAAGCCGCTGACCGTGGAAGCGCCGAACAGATGCGCATGATCGATCACCGTCTCCCAGGCCGCGAGCACGCCGCGGTCGACCTCGCCGCTCTCCAGCGGATTGCCGAACACGCCGATCGACGAGACGGTGACGTCGGCATCGCCGATCGCCTCGCGGATCTGGCCGGCGAGCCGCGGCAGGTCCTTGCCGCCCAGCGTCTGCCAGAAGAAAGGCTGGATGCTTTCGAAGCCGAGCGGCAGGATCTGTTTGATGTAGGCGGCCGGGTCGTCGAGATTGGCCCTGACCATGGTGCCGATCCTGATGTCGAGGAGCGGGTTTGGCATCATTGCGCATCCCTGGCGATCGCAACCCGGCGTCCGGTCTCGGCGCTTTCGATCGCGCCGAAGACCATGGCCAGGCTGTTGATGTTGTCGGTGCCGCGCGTTTCCGGCTCGGTGCCGGTTTCGATCGCGTGCATGAAATCCCTGATGATGCCGAGATGGCCGTCGACGCGGTCGGATGCGTCGAGTGGCGGCACCTCGATTGGCTGGGTCTTGTCGAACAGGCCGTCGCGGCCCGGAATGACAACCTCCGCCTTCAGCCCATCAAAGCCGTCCCAGAGCAGGCTGCCGCGCTCGGCGACGATGCGCCAGCTCCCTTCCCAGCTGGTCCGGAAGCCGTCGGCGCACCAGCTGCCCGCATAGGTGAAGACCTTGCCGCCGCCGAAATCGAAGACGGCGCTCGCCGACGATCCCTGCCGGTACCAGGAACTGGCCGGCTCCCACTCCTGGCAGTAGACGCTGGCCGGCTCGCCGGCGGCCATGTAGCGGGCTGCGTCGAAGGTGTGGATCGCCATGTCGAGCAGCAGCACGTGGGACATCTCCTCGCGAAAGCCGCCGAAATGCGGCGCGACGAAGAAGTCGGCATGGATGCTGGTCGGCTTGCCGATGGCGCCCGAGTCGAGAAGGCGGCGGATGCGCCGGACATTGGCGACATAGCGGCGGTTCTGCACGACGGCATGGACGCGCGCCGCCCGGCGCGCGGCCTCGATGATGG
>NZ_RZOF01000321.1:0-7166 GCF_003998955.1 Mesorhizobium sp. M4B.F.Ca.ET.017.02.2.1
GATATAGGCGCCGACATTGACGTGGTCGATGTCGAGGATCTGGATCTCGCCCTCGCCGGTTCCGAGCAGCACCTTCAGCGTCTTGTCGTCGCTCTCGTCGCCGGCCTCGAGGAAGATCTCGCCGGTGGCGTAGTTGACGATGTCCTCGGCGAGGTAGTTGCCGAGCAGGTCCTCGTCGGTCGCCTTGATCGCCTTCAGACCCTTTTCGCCAAGTTGGCGGGCCTGGCGCGCGGTGATCTTCTTGCCGGCCTCGACGACGATCTCGCCGGTATCGGCATCGACCAGGTCGCCGACGGCCTTGAGGCCGCGGAAGCGCTCGACGTTGAACGGAATGCGCCAGTGGTCGCCGGCGCGCTTGTAGGTGATCTTGTTATAGAAGGTCGACAGGATCTCCTCGCCGTCCATGCCGAGCGCCATCAAGAGCGACGTCACCGGAATCTTGCGGCGGCGGTCGATGCGGGCGTGCACGACGTCCTTGCTGTCGAACTCGATGTCGAGCCACGAGCCGCGATAGGGGATGACGCGCGCGGCGAACAAGAGCTTGCCCGACGAGTGCGACTTGCCCTTGTCATGGTCGAAGAAGACGCCCGGCGAGCGGTGCATCTGCGAGACGATGACGCGCTCGGTGCCGTTGACGATGAAGGTGCCGTTCGACGTCATGAGCGGCATGTCGCCCATGTAGACGTCCTGCTCCTTGATGTCCTTGATCGACTTCGCGCCGGTATCCTCATCGATATCGAACACGATGAGGCGCAGCGTCACCTTCAGCGGCGCGGCATAGGTCAGGTCGCGCTGACGGCATTCGTCAACGTCGAATTTCGGTCCTTCGAACTCGTACTTCACGAACTCCAGCATCGAGGAGCCGGAAAAATCCGAGATCGGGAAGACCGACTTGAAAACGGCCTGCAGTCCTTCGTCGGGACGGCCGCCCTTGGGCTCGTCCACCATCAGGAACTGGTCATAGGATGCCTTCTGAACCTCGATCAGGTTCGGCATCTCCGCAACTTCCGGGATCTTTCCGAAGAACTTGCGTACGCGTCTGCGGCCATTGAAAGTCTGGGTCTGGGCCATCGTCGCTCCTTAGCTCGATTCTCGGGGCGAACCTCGCCGCGGCTCGCCTTGCATTCCGGGCCGCCTCGGCGGCAGCCCCTGATCTGTTTTCCCGCCGCCTGGCGACAGCCGGTTAAAACGGGAGAAAACCCGTTTCCTGAAGGCCGGTTCGCGGCCATCAGGAAAGAGGTTCTCGTGCTTCTCGCGCTCTGTGGCTCCCTTGACGTCAAGGGAGTGGCGGACGGCGCGAGGCCGCCCGCCGCAACCAAAGCTTACTTCAGCTCGACCTTGGCGCCGGCTGCTTCCAGCTGGGCCTTGAACTTGTCGGCGTCGGCCTTGGAAACGCCTTCCTTGACCGGCTTCGGAGCCGCTTCGACCAGGTCCTTGGCTTCCTTGAGGCCAAGGCCGGTGATGGCGCGGACTTCCTTGATGACGTTGATCTTCTGGGCGCCGGCGTCGGCGAGAACGACGTCGAATTCCGTCTTCTCTTCGGCCGGAGCAGCGGCAGCGGCACCAGCGCCGCCAGCAGCGGCAACCGCCACCGGAGCGGCAGCCGAAACGCCCCACTTCTCTTCCAGGAGCTTCGACAGCTCGGCCGCCTCGAGGACGGTCAGCTTCGAAAGGTCGTCTACGATCTTTGCGAGATCAGCCATTTGCATATTCCTTCGTAAGGTTCGAACGTGTGTTTGTGATAGCGAGGAACGGCCTCATGCCGCCTCGTCCTTCCGGGCGTAAGCGCCGATGACGCGCGCGACCGAAGCCGCCGGTGCATTGACGATCTGGGCGATCCGGGTTGCCGGCGTGGCGATCATGCCAACCAGCTTGGCGCGCAACTCGTCGAGCGACGGAAGTGTGGCGAGTGCCTTCACACCGTCGGCGTTGAGCGAGGTGGTGCCCATTGCGCCGCCGAGAATGACGAGCTTGTCATTTCCCTTGGCGAAATCGGACGCGACCTTCGGCGCCGCAATCGGATCCTCCGAATAGGCGATCAGCGTCTGTCCCTTGAACAGGTCGATGATCGATGCGGAGTCCGTGCCCTGAAGAGCGATTTTGGCGAGACGGTTCTTCGCGACTTTGACGGTGCCACCGGCGGCGCGCATTTTCGACCGAAGGTCGTTCATTTGCGCGACGGTGATACCGGCGTAGTGGGCCACGACGACTGAACCAGCGCTCGAAAACGCATCATTCAGGCCCGTGACGAGTTCGCGTTTTTCCGCTCTGTCCACTGCCTATCTCCAGTTGACCCCTGCCCCATCGATGGGAACATTCCCATTTAGAGGACAGGCGTCGGGTTGCCTTTTTGCCGGCCGGGCCATCCAGTAACGGATCTCCCGAACGACGCTCGAGGATCCTGCCCCCTTTCGCCACACCGACGGCAAGCCGACGGTGCGCAGACAAAAGGCAAACACGGTTCGAACCTTTCATCGGAGCCTTGGCTCCTTTGTCGGGTCTTCACCCGTCTCATGCAGGCCCACATGAATTAAGGCTGTTGGGCCGCCTGCAATCTCGGACAGGATGTCCGGAAGCCTTTCGGCTTCCGGTACCGGGCCGCCAACCAGTCGGAGGCCCGGAATTCTTTGCGGATCGGCCGGTTAGCGGCCGATCGGAACGGTTCGCATCAGGACGCGGCGAGCGTCGCGATGTCGAGCTTGAGGCCGGGGCCCATCGTCGAGGTGACCGACACCTTCTTGACGTAGTTGCCCTTGGCGCCGGACGGCTTGGCCTTGTTCACCGCATCGGCGAAGGCACGCACATTCTCTTCCAGCGCCTTGACGTCGAACGAGACCTTGCCGACGCCGGCCTGGACGATGCCGGCCTTCTCGACGCGAAACTCGACGGCGCCGCCCTTCGAAGCCTTGACGGCCGCGGCGACATCAGGGGTCACCGTGCCGACCTTCGGGTTCGGCATCATGCCGCGCGGGCCGAGCACCTTACCCAGACGGCCGACGAGCGGCATCATGTCCGGCGTCGCGATGCAGCGATCGAAATCGATCGTGCCCTTCTGGACGATGTCGACCAGATCCTCGGCGCCGACAATGTCAGCACCGGCGGCCTTGGCTTCCTCGGCCTTGTCACCGCGCGCGAACACGGCAACGCGCACCGAGCGGCCGGTGCCGTTCGGCAGGTTGACCACGCCGCGAACCATCTGGTCGGCATGGCGCGGGTCGACGCCGAGATTCATCGCGACTTCGATGGTCTCGTCGAACTTGACCGAAGACCGCTCCTTGAGCAGCTTCAGCGCTTCAGTGAGCGCGTAGGACTTGTTCGGATCGATGCCTTCGCGGGTCTTGGCGATACGCTTTGCAATCTTTGCCATGATCTCAGCCCACCACTTCCAGGCCCATCGAGCGGGCGGAGCCCTCGACCATGCGCATGGCCGCTTCGACGTCGTTTGCGTTCAGGTCCTTCATCTTCTGCTCGGCGATCGCGCGCACCTTGTCGCGGCTGATCGTGCCGGCCTTGACCTTGCCCGGCTCCTTCGAGCCCGACTTCAGGTTCGCGGCCTTCTTCAGGAAGTAGCTCACCGGCGGCGTCTTCATGACGAAGGTGAACGACTTGTCCTGGTAGTAGGTGATGACGACCGGGATCGGCGAACCCTTCTCCAGCTCCTGGGTCTGCGCGTTGAACGCCTTGCAGAACTCCATGATGTTGATGCCGCGCTGACCAAGCGCCGGGCCGATCGGGGGCGACGGCGTGGCCGAACCCGCGGCAACCTGGAGCTTGAGCTGGCCTGCAACTTTCTTAGCCATCTCTATTCCTGCCTTTTCTCATGCCGGCCCCACTTTCTGGGAAACACCGGCGGTTGCAGTCTGGTGGTGCGGTTCCCGCGGCCGGCTAAGCCGCGTTCGCCTCCCACCCGTTCATGGCCGCGCGACCTTCGCGCCGCCTCCCCGCCACCGAACCGGCGCAGGGCAACCCGACGCCTTACGGCGCGGGTATTCGGATCAGCCTTTTTCGACCTGTCCGAACTCCAGATCGACGGGCACGGCGCGCCCGAAGATCGAAACTTCCACCTTGAGCCGCGCCCGCTCCTCGTCCACTTCCTGGACGAAACCGTTGAACGACGCGAACGGACCGTCCGAGACGCGGATCGCCTCGCCGATCTCGAAGGTGACCGAGGGCTTCGGACGCTCGACGCCTTCCTGCACCTGGTTCAGGATGCGCTGCGCCTCGGTCTCGGTGATCGGCACGGGCTTGGAGTCGCCCAGGAAACCGGTCACCTTCGGCGTGTTCTTGACCAGCGAGAACACAGCGTCGGTCAGGTTGGCCTTCAACAGCACATAGCCCGGGAAGAACTTGCGCTCGGCGTCTACCTTGCGGCCACGGCGTATCTCGACGACCTTCTCGGTCGGCACCACGATCTGCTCGATCTCGCCGGACAGGCCCTTCTGCTTGGCCTTGTTCTCGATGTCCTCGGCGACCTTCTTCTCGAAGTTCGAATAGGCGTGGACAATGTACCAGCGCGCAGTCATTTCACGACGTCTCCGTAATCGCCGAACTTAACGTCCGAGGCCCAGAATGAACTCGATCGCATAGCCCATGGCTATGTCGGCGGTGAAGAAAAAGATCATCGCGATGACCGCGAAAACCAGGACCATCACCGTCGAGATCATCGTTTCGCGACGCGACGGCCAGGTCACCTTGGCGGTCTCCGAGCGAACCTGCTGGAGAAAGGTGAAAGGATTTGTGGTTTTCGAAGCCATATGCCGCTCTGTCTTCAAGACCCGTTGGCCGGGTCTCCTGGATGATCCCGCAGGCCGGGACGTGCCGCCTGGGCTTCATGTCGGCGCCGAATCAGCGCATCCATTTCGCCCATGCAAATCGGACGCGTAAAGCCGGCTTCCCAGCTCCACGCGTCGCGTGTCTGTTCTGTCTACATAAAACCGATTCTTGATCCACGCAAGTGGCAAGTGTCCGCTTTATGGCCAAACGCCGCCTCGGAACCATCCAGTCGTTCCGTCCCGGCTATGCGCGCCTTATGCCCGAATTATCGCCATATGGCAAGCCATCCGCCAGTTTTCAACGGCTGGCGGGGTTTTCGGAAACTGAACATCTGCCATTTCGGGAAAATGGCACGGGCAGCAGGGCTCGAACCTACGACCTGCGGTTTTGGAGACCGCCGCTCTACCAACTGAGCTATGCCCGTACACGCGCGCTGCTATTTCATAAAGCGGATGAGAACTCAAGTGCCCTTTTGAGGCGCGGCGATCCGCGCCGCCGATCGCGCAGAGACAAGCCACAACGCCCAGGCGCAGATGAGAAGTTCGAGCCCGAAAGTCCAGTGCAGGACGAAACTCAAGACCCAATTGCCATAGGTGGCGGGAACCGCCACGAATTCGAAGGCGTGCCGATCAAATGGCATCAGCCACGATATGGGCGACGCCACCGTGTCCAGGACCATATGCAGCATGGCACCCGCGAAGAAGATGCCGATCAGCGCCGGACGGGGCCAGCCGAGCAGTCTGGCGGCGGATAGGCTCAATATTCCGGTTGCGGCCCAAAACAATGGCCAGTGCGTGATGTAGGCGTGGTGGTGGATGTGTCCACCGTCGATGAAGTGGAAGTACAGCATGTCAACGTCGGGAATCACACTGCCGATCATCGCAGCCGTCACGACGCCGGACATTTCGCGCCATTGTCTGCGCGCGAAACTCCCCAGAATGTAACCCGATGGCAGATGAGCAATGAGCATCACGTGGCAAGCCCGTTTCGGATGCTCCAACCTGCAATCCCATCGTGGCGCCATTTTTGCAGAGATTTGCAGATATTCCGCATCTTGCAGAGCGCGTCGCAACGGCCGGATCAGATCCTTTGCCAGAAATCCGGATAGGTGGTCACCAGCCCCTCCTGATCGACCTCGATTTCCCGCCGGAAGCCACTCTTCAGCGACTCGTAGAGATAGCGTCTGCCGTCGTCGAGGCACGTGTAGCGCTGCGGGCTTTTGACGATGGTCAGTTCCGGGAGTTCGATGAAGGCTGCGGCAATCTCGGCGCTTTCGCCAGGCTTCAGCCGCAGCCGGCGGATCGGCAGCGTGTTGGTGAAGGGCGTGACAGTGAGATCGGGGTCGAGCGCCCCGGTCAGGTCCGGGATCGCAACGCCGTTCTTCGACCAGTTGCCGATGCCGTCGGTCTCGAGCCGGAAGCGCCCGCCACCGACAATGCCGACCTCGACCTCCCTGGCGCGCCAGTCAGGGTCGCATGAAATGCGGTAGTGAACGGCGAACCGCTCATGGTCGGCCGAGATCGCCACGGACTCGGCCGATATCCCGCCGGAATCCTGCCTCAGGACAAGGTGTTCGATGCCAGGGCCCTGCCATTGCCGCCATCGAACGAGCGTGCTTCGCGGCTCCACTGCTACGATTTCCCCGCCGGCGGCTTGTAAGGCCCGCCGGGCACGCCCCAGCCCCAGGCGGGCATCGGCTCCGTTTCCGGATCGCACGTCTCGCCGAGATTGGAATTCATCTTCGCCAGCCGCGATCCCCATTCGACATAGCCCATGAAGGCGGAGCGGAATTCGGGGTCGTCGGGCAGGCCGACCTCGTCGGCGGCGTCGGCGAGAAGGTTGATCCAGCGCCGCCGCTGTTCCTCGCTGAGGTGCTTGCCGAGATGATGCATCACCATCTCGCGGTGGCCGCCATGCTTTTCGCTATAGGTCTTCGGTCCGCCGAACACCTCGCCGATAAAGGCCGCGACATGGGCGGGATGGTCCGGCGACATGTGCCTGAACACCGGACCGACGATCGGATCGCGCGCCACCTTGTCGTAGAAGGTCTGCGTCAGGCGGCTGAGCGCCTCGGCGCCGCCGGCCCATTCGAACAGCGTCGGAATATCCTCATTCATCATTGATCCTCGCCTGTCGCTTGCCGCGGACGATAGCGGAAAGATCGAAGACGGCTCAACCTGCCTCGATGGCCAGTTCGCGCCTATAATTTGGCGGGCGCCTCTGCCTGGGCGTTTGGCGACGGTGCCACGCGGCAGTTGTCAGGTTTCGGTATGACGCCGCAGATGGTGGCGCCGGTCAGCGCGTCGACCGATTGCGGTCCAGTCGTCAGCCCGACCTTCAGCATCATGTCCGGCTCAAGCTGGCGATGGCTCGAATAGAGCACGGACTGCATC
>NZ_RZOF01000322.1:0-7150 GCF_003998955.1 Mesorhizobium sp. M4B.F.Ca.ET.017.02.2.1
ATGGCATTGGGGCCGTTCGGATCGACCGTGTTGGGGCCATCGGGGTCGACGACAACCGATTTTCCACTGCCGTCGGCCATGTCTGAGCCGGCCGTGTCGCCAGCGGTCTGGGCCATCGCCGATGTGCCGAGGCCAAGCGTCAGCAAGGCGGCTGCGAGGATTCTCATGGTCATGGCGGTCTCCATTTGGTTGTGGTTTCGTCGCGTCGCGACTTTTGCGGGAACCGCTCGCGCCGGTGATGGTTCCCTCGCAAATTCATTTGGATGGGGAGGTCGCCGACACCTCCTGCCGCCTTTGACGACTGCGCAAGCGTAGCCGGGAACCGGCGTTCGCGGCCGGACACCGCGCGCCGGGGAACCGAAATCCCTCACGCGCATTCCTTGTCGAGTTAATTTTCCAGCATCGAAAGGCGAGGGGGTCGGTGGATACGATTGAACATGGCGGCATCGGGCTCCCGGGCGCCCATGCCTTCGATCTGCTGCAGGCGCTGCCAGTCGCCGTCTACACCACCGACAAGCAGGGCCTCATCACATTCTTCAACGAAGCCGCGGCCGAACTTTGGGGGCATCGTCCCGTCCTCAACGAGGATCGGTGGTGCGGATCGTGGAAGCTGCGTCATCTCGACGGTCGCAAGATGGCGCACGACGAATGCCCGATGGCCATTGCCTTGCGCGAAGAAAAGGACGTTCGCTGGGGGCGGGCGATTGCCGAGCGGCCCAACGGAGAACTCATCCCATTCAGCGCACATCCCGTCCTGCTTCGCAACGAGACCGGTGACACGATCGGCGCAATCAACACCTTGCTCGACCTGCGCACCCAGACCATGGCGGACGAAGCCCGCACGCGGCTTGCCTCCATTGTCGAGTCATCGATGGATGCGATCGTTTCAAAGGACATAAACGGCATCATCACCAGCTGGAACGACGCGGCGCAGCGCCTCTTCGGCTACACGCCGGCGGAGGCGATCGGCCGGCCGGTGACAATCCTCATCCCGCCCGACCACCTGGACGAGGAGGTCTCGATCATCACCCGCATTCGCGCCGGCGAGGTCGTGCCGTCCTACGAGACGGTGCGCCAGCGCAAGGACGGCACGCGCATTCCCGTTTCGCTCACCGTCTCGCCGATACGCGACGGCATCGGCAGGATCATCGGCGCGTCCAAGATCGCGCGCGACATCAGTTCTCATAAGGAGAGCGAACGGCGCATCCGCCTGCTCATGCGCGAGGTCAATCATCGCGTGAAGAACCAGTATTCGGTCATCATCTCGATGATCCGCGAGACGAGCAAACAAGCCAGCAGCCCGGAGGTCTTTCTGGAACAGGTGCGCGAACGCATCCTGGCGCTTTCGGAATCGCACGATCTGCTTGTCAATGCCGAGTGGCGCGGCGCGACGGTTGCCGAACTGGTCGAGGCGCAGGTAAGGGTCTTCGCGGCGCAGTCGCGCCTGTCGGCAAAGGGGCCGGTGATTATGCTCAAGCCGAACGCCGTCCAATATCTCGGCATCGCCTTCCACGAACTGGCGACAAATTCGGCAAAGTACGGGGTCTTGTCTAACCCGGTCGGGCAGGTCGAGATCGAATGGGCCATAACCACCGCCGCCAATGGCGAGGAAACCTTCGGGCTTGTCTGGCACGAGCACGATGGACCGCCCTTGGACGGAGAGATACGTCGCGGATTCGGATCGGTTGTACTGAAACGGATCGCGCCGCAGGCGCTGGGCGGTACCGGACAGCTGGAGTTCGGCGAGCACGGTGTAAGCTGGAAGCTCGAAGCGCCGTTGCGATACGTGAAAAACTCTCTTGACGAGATGGATTGACGGCGCGACCGGCCGAAACTTCGCGCTGACATCCTCTCCTTACTGCGTCGCCGAACAGGCGCGCTCGGCCATCTCGGCGACAAGCGCGCAGTCGAACTCCATGGCTGCCCCATACGTTTCGGCTATTTGCACGACCATATATTCGAGGTCTTCGCGCGCGACGTTTTCGTCGAGGTTTCGCAGACGCACACGCTCAGCCACGACAGCGACATTGACCACGCCCGTGGAATGGATCGCGGCCAGGACCAGGGAGTTGAGGTCTTCTCGCAATTGGCTTGAATAGCTGTCGCGCATGGCAGTTGCCTTCCGGTGAGGCGTTTTCCCTCATTTTCGAGCATGCGCCCGACACATTGCGATAGCAAGCGCAATGTCAAAAATATTGAAATAAAATCAATTAGTTAGTATAGTCTGTTGATTGCTTGGTCGATGCCTTGTCCTCATCGTTGGGCCTTTGCGCCGATCACCCATCGCTCACCCTTGACGGGATGTGCGTCAAATCCTAATTTTACTGTTAGTGAGCCAGATACTAACTCACTGCATTTTGGTCTTGGCGGAGGCACAAATGGGCGAACTGGAACGACCTGAACGGCTCCAGATCATGCTGACGGCTGACGAATTGGCTGCACTGGAAAACTGGCGCTTCGAAAAGCGTATGCCGAGCCGGTCGGCGGCCGTGCGGGAACTGCTACGGCGCGGCCTTGCCGCGGAAGGGTTCCTCAAGGCCGAGCAGGGGCTGAAATCGCAGGAGTTTGGAATTCTGGAGCCGGAACGCAACGATAGCGCCGAGGGCAAGCCGGTTGCAGACTAGCCACTGAGCAAACCCGCCTGTCTTGTTCGGACGCCGCGGCCTTATCGTCGGGTCGCACGAAAAGTTTCAACCGCACAACCGCTTCCACCGCTTTCGCTTTGCCGCCCGCTTGCTAAAGGTGGAGCGAAGAATGCCGCCGGGCAGAATCTGCCGGGGAGCGGCGAGTTCGGACGGAACTTCTGCCAATGACATGGACTGGCGCGGCGGCACTTTTGATCCTCATCCTGACCTATGCCGGTGTCGCCGTTGGCCGCTTTCCGGGCCTGCGCCTCGATCGCGCCGGCATTGCGCTGCTCGGTGGCGCAGCCATGATCGCCGTCGGCGCGATCAGCATGGAGGATGCCTACCGCGCCATCAACTTCGATACGATCACGCTGCTGCTCGGCATGATGATCGTGGTCGCGCATCTGAAGGTTTCGGGCGCCTTCCGCGCGCTCGGCGGCTTTGCCATCGAGCATGCGCACGCGCCGTTCATGCTCCTGGTCATGGTGACGCTGCTGACAGGCGTGCTCTCGGCCTTCCTGGTCAATGACGCAATCTGCCTGGTGATGGCGCCGATCGTCGTCCATGTCACGCGCGTCATCAACCGCAACCCGGTTCCGTATCTGATCGCCACCTGCACGGCTTCCAATTGCGGCAGTGTCGCCACCATCACCGGCAACCCGCAGAACATGGTGATCGGCGCGCTGTCCGGCATTTCCTATCCTGCCTTTTCGGCCGCTCTCGCGCCGGTGGCGCTGTTCGGCCTTCTCGCCGTCATCGTCATCTTGCGCATCGCCTACCGCGCCGAATTCGCCCGCACCGTGGACCTCAGTCCCGAAGTCTATCGCGGCCGCATGCTGCCGGGTCAGGTGCTGAAGGCGGTTATCGTCTGCGTCATGCTGGCGGTTGCGTTCTTCGCCGGCGTTGCGGTTGCCAAGGCGGCGCTGATTGCCGGCGCCTTCCTGCTCGTCACCCGCGCGATCAAGCCGCATCGCATCTACCGGGAGATCGACGGCCCGCTGCTGTTCATGTTCGCCGGCCTGTTCGTGGTCGTGGCCGGCGCCGAAAAGACGCTGCTGACGCCCGAGATGATCGCCTGGGCGAAAAACATCGGACTCGACGATGTCTGGCGGCTCTCCGGCTTCACCGCCGTGCTCTCCAACATCATGAGCAACGTGCCGGCGGTGCTGGCGTTGAGGCCCTTTGTCCCCGGGCTTGAAAACCCCGAGCGCGCCTGGCTGGTGGTCGCGATGAGCTCGACGCTGGCCGGCAATTTCACGCTGCTCGGCTCTGTCGCCAACCTGATCGTCGCCGAGCAGGCCAAGGCGGCGGGCAAGGAGCTTTCCTTCTCCGCCTTCTTCAAGGTCGGCTTGCCGCTGACGCTGGTCACGCTTGCCGCCGGCACGGCCTGGTTGGCTTTCACCACCTGATTTCCAAGTTTTCAGCCCGCGACAAAAATTTGTCGCGAGCTTTTATCGAATCGATTGCGCAAACGTTTCGATGGCTCTATGGTTTCCATAAATCCGCCGAAGAGCGGTCGGGAAACGCAATCAAGGGAGGAGCGCTTGCGGGCACTCCACACGAGCCATCATGCCGACAATGGCTGAGGTCGCGCGCCGCGCCGGCGTCTCGGTGTCGACCGTCTCGCACGTTGTCAACGGCACCCGCTTTGTTTCGCCCGAGAAGGCGAGACTGATCAACGAGGCCATCGCCGCCATGGGCTATCAGCCCAACGAACTGGCGCGCTCGCTGAAGGTCGCCTCGACCCGCAGCGTCGGGCTCGCCATCTCGGCGATTTCCAATCCTTACTTCACCGACATCATCTGCGCGGTCGAGGCCGAATGCGCCCGGCTCGGCCTGATGGTGTTCCTCTCCGACACGCAGGAAGATCCGAACCGCGAGCTTCAGGTGGTGCGCGCCTTCCACCAGCGCCGCGTCGACGGCGTCATCCTGGCGCCGTCTGGCTCGCCCGAGCGCGCCATCGACTATCTCGCCGAAAAGAAGCTGCCCTGCGTTTTGATCGACCGCTTCGCCGACGACCGCTTCGACCAGATCGGTGTCGAGAACGACACGGCGATGCAAGCCCTCATCGACCATGTCGTGTCCTTCGGCCACAAGCGCATCGGCTATATTGCCGGCCAGCCGGGGCTGGCCACCACGCGCGAGCGCATCGAGGCGTTTCGCGCATCGCTCGCCGCCAATGGACTTGAATGCCTGCCGCGCTATGTCTCGCCGGAGAATGTCGACACGGCGAGCGCCACGGCATCGACGCATGCGATCCTGGCCTTGCCGACGCCGCCCACCGCATTGGTCACCGGCAACAACATGACGACGATCGGGGCAGTCCGCGCCATCCGCGAGAAGGGTCTTTCGATTCCCGGCGACCTGTCGCTGGTCGGCTTCGACGATTTCGAATGGGCCGACTGCTTCGAGCCGCGCCTGACGCTGGTCGAACAGCCCTGCACCGAGATCGGGCACCAGGCGGCGGCGCTGCTCAGCGAGCGCATCGCCTCCAGCCACGCAGCGCCGCGTGCCGTGCGGCTGCAGGCAAGGCTGCAGGCACGCCAGTCCTGCGCGAGGCCGAGATGAGCGCGCCGCTGCTTTCGGTCACCGGTGCGGTGAAACGCTTCGGCGGCGTGCAGGCGCTGCGCGGCGTCGACTTCGACCTCAAGCCCGGCGAGATTCACGCGCTGCTTGGCGAGAACGGCGCCGGCAAGTCGACGCTGATGAACCTTCTCTCTGGGGTCTACACGCCGGACGAGGGCGAAATCCAGATCGACGGCAAGCCGGTCACCTTCAACAACCCGCGCGAGGCGCAGGCAGCCGGCATCGCCACAATCTTCCAGGAACTCGACCTGGTGCCCTCGCTCGATGTCGCGGCGAACCTCTTCCTCGGCCGCGAATTGATGCGACCGGGCGGCCTGCTCGACGTGCCCGCGATGCGCCGCGAGGCGAAGCGGCGGCTTGAGGCGATCGAACTCGCCATCGACCCCGCGCGCCTCGTCGCCGACCTCTCCATCGGCCAGCGCCAGGTGGTGGCGATCGTCAAGGCGCTGTCCTATGCCTCGCGCGTGCTGATCATGGACGAGCCGACGGCCGCGCTCACCGTCGGAGAGGTCGAGCGCCTGTTCGACATCATGCGCAAGCTCGCCGCTACCGGCGTCGGCATCGTCTACATTTCGCACCGGCTGGAGGAAGTGCCTGAGATCGCCGACCGCGTGACGGTGATGCGCGACGGCCGCGTCGCCGGCGTCACCGAGCCGCACGCGCCGCAGGCCGAACTGGTTCGACTTCTGGTCGGCCGCTCGCTGGATGAACTCTACCCGGCGCGCGCCAGAAGCGCCGGCAAGACGCTGCTCAGCCTCAAGGATGCCAGCTTCAGGCTCGCCCGTGAAAGCGCCGGCTGGCAGCCGCCGAGCGGGATTTCGCTCGAGGTCAAGGAGGGCGAGATCGTCGGCCTGGCCGGCATCATGGGAGCAGGGCGCACCGAACTGCTGTCCGCGCTCTACGGCACCGGTCTCGCCGGACGCTGGCAGGGCGAGGTCGCAGTCGACGGCAAGCCCGTGAAACTCGACTCCATCGACGCGGCGCGCAAGGCCGGCATCGCCTTCGTCACCGACGACCGGCGCGGCAGCGGCCTGATGCTGCGAATGGCCGTCGGCCTCAACTTGGTCATGTCCGTGATCCGCCGCATCTCGCCGGCCGGCCTGATGTCGCCGCGCCGCCAGGCGGAAGCGGTGAGACAGTCGTTCGGCCAGTTCGACATCCGTCCGAAGAACCCGGACATTTCCGTCGGCGCGCTTTCGGGCGGCAACCAGCAGAAGGTGGTGCTGGCCAAGGAAATTCTCGGCAATCCGCGGCTCTTGCTCCTCGACGAGCCGACCCGCGGCGTCGATGTCGGCGCCAAGGGCGAAATCTATGCGCGGCTGAGAGCACTCGCGGCGCAGGGGCTCGGCATATTGGTCGCCTCCAGCGAGATGCCGGAGCTGATTGGACTTTGCGACCGCATCGTGGTGCTGCGCCAGGGGCGCAACGTGGCGGAATTCATTGGCGGCGTCGACGAGCACACCGTGCTTGCCGCGGCAAACGGCAGGGAGGCCTGATGTCGGACCAGAAGATTTCGGTGGCTGCCAGCCCGGCAGCTTCAAGCCCTTCGGTACCCGCTGCTCCGGCGGCGAGGCGCGTCGATCCGCTGGCGATCATCGTGCGCTTCCAGAGCCTGATCGGCCTCGTGCTGGTGGCGATCGGCGGCGTCATCTTCTCGCCCAGGCGCCATGGCGAGATCCTGTTCCTCAACCCCGACAACATCGCCAACATCGTGCGCGCCGTGTCCGAGACCGGCATCATCGCCATCGGCATGACCTTCGTCATCATCACCGCCGGCATCGATCTCTCGGTCGGCGCTGTGCTCGGCCTGTCCGCCGTGGTGACCGCAACGATGATGATCTCCGGCGGCTTCGGACTGATCCCGACCATTCTGGCCGTGCTCGCCATGGGCATCGCCTTCGGCATCGTCCAGCGCACGGTCTCCACCCGCTTCCCGT
>NZ_RZOF01000323.1:0-7132 GCF_003998955.1 Mesorhizobium sp. M4B.F.Ca.ET.017.02.2.1
TGCTCGATGTCGGTTCGAGCAAGGTTTGCTGCGTGGTGGCGAAGCTGAAGCCGCGCGACGACGGCAAGCTCTTGCGCGGGCGCTCGCATCGCATCCAGGTGATCGGCATCGGCCACCAGAAATCGCAAGGCGTGAAGTCGGGCGTGGTCGTCGATCTCGACCGCGCCGAACACGCCATCCGTCTGGCCGTCGACGCCGCCGAGCGCATGGCCGGGCTGACGGTGGATTCGCTGATCGTCAACATGACCGCCGGGCGGCTGAAGAGCGAGGCCTTCTCGGCCACCATCAATCTCGGCGGCCATCAGGCCGACGAGGCCGACATCAAGCGGGTGCTTGCCGCCGGCGCCAAGCAGGCGCTGAAGGCCGAGCGCGAGGTGATCCACTCGCTGCCGGTCGGTTTCTCGCTCGACGCCGAGCGCGGCGTGCGCGATCCGCGTGGCATGGTCGGCGATGCGCTTGGCGTCGACATGCACGTGCTGACGGGCGATGCGGCGCCGTTGCGCAACCTGGAGCTCTGCATCAATCGCTCGCATCTGTCGGTCGAGCGCATGGTGGCGACGCCCTACGCCAGCGGGCTCGCGGCACTGGTCGACGACGAGCTCGAAATGGGCGCGGCCTGCATCGACATGGGCGGCGGCACGACGACGATCTCGGTGTTCTCGGAAGGCAAGTTCGTTCACGCCGACGCCATCGCCATCGGCGGCAACCATGTGACGCTCGACATGGCCAAGGGCCTGTCGACCTCGCTCGACGCCGCGGAGCGCCTGAAGGTCATGCACGGTTCGGCGCTGCCGGGCAGCGCGGACGACCGTGACCTCGTCTCGATCCAGCCGATCGGCGAGGAAGGCGAGCTGCCTGTGCAGGTACCGCGCTCGATGATGACACGCATCATCCGCGCCCGCATCGACGAGACGCTGGAATTGCTGCGCGACCGGTTGAACAAGTCGGGCTACGGCAACGCCGTCGGCAAGCGTGTCGTGCTCACCGGCGGCGCCAGCCAGCTTGCCGGCCTGCCGGAAGCGGCACGCCGCATCCTCGGCCGCAATGTGCGCATCGGCCGGCCGCTCGGCGTGGCCGGGCTGCCCGAGGCGGCGAAGGGGCCGGCGTTCTCGACCCCGGTCGGGCTCTTGATCTATCCGCAGATGGCGAGCTTCGAGAGCCATTCTGTGAAAGGAATTTCCGGTCTCAGGATGACCGGGACGGGCGGAAAACTGCATCGCATGAGTCAGTGGTTGAGAGACAGTTTCTAAAATTGACGGGGACAGCCCCATAGGCGGCCGCAGCGGCGAAGCGGCGGGAAAGGCAAAGGACGGAGACAATGACCATCAATCTGCAAAAGCCGGACATCACCGAGCTGAAGCCACGCATCACCGTGTTCGGTGTCGGCGGCGGCGGCGGCAATGCCGTCAACAACATGATCACCGCCGGCTTGCGCGGTGTCGAGTTCGTGGTGGCGAACACCGACGCGCAGGCGCTGACCATGTCGAAGGCGGAGCGGCTGATCCAGCTTGGCGCGCATGTGACCGAGGGGCTCGGCGCCGGCTCGCAGCCGGAGGTTGGCCGCGCGGCTGCTGAGGAATGCATCGACGAGATCATCGATCACCTGTCCAACACCCATATGTGCTTCGTCACCGCCGGCATGGGCGGCGGCACCGGCACCGGCGCTGCTCCGGTCGTCGCCCGCGCCGCGCGCGAAAAGGGCATCCTGACGGTCGGCGTCGTCACCAAGCCGTTCCATTTCGAAGGCCAGCGCCGCATGAAGACGGCGGACCTCGGCATCGAGGAACTGCAGAAATGCGTCGACACGCTCATCGTCATCCCCAACCAGAACCTGTTCCGGCTGGCCAATGACAAGACCACCTTCGCCGATGCCTTCGCCATGGCCGACCAGGTGCTCTACTCCGGCGTCGCCTGCATCACCGACCTGATGGTCAAGGAAGGCCTGATCAACCTCGACTTCGCCGACGTCCGCTCGGTCATGCGCGAGATGGGCAAGGCGATGATGGGCACCGGCGAGGCTTCGGGCGAGGGCCGCGCGATGGCCGCGGCGGAAGCCGCCATCGCCAACCCGCTGCTCGACGAGACCTCGATGAAGGGCGCCAAGGGCCTGCTGATCTCGATTACCGGCGGCCGCGACCTCACCCTGTTCGAAGTCGACGAAGCCGCGACCCGCATCCGCGAGGAGGTCGACCAGGACGCCAACATCATCCTCGGCGCGACTTTCGACGAAGAGCTGGAAGGCGTGATCCGCGTCTCGGTGGTCGCTACCGGCATCGACAAGTCGGCGGCCGAAATCGCCGCGGCGCCGATCTCGATCCGCGCGGCACCGCAGAAGCCGGTCAGCCGTCCGGCCGCTCCGGTCGCGGAAAGCCGTCCGGCGCCCGTGCAGCAGCAGGTCTATGAGCCGCGCGCTGCCGATCCGGTCGCCGAGGCGATCCAACTCGCCGAGGCCAATGCGGCGGCGATGGCGCAGGCCCGCCCGGCGCCGATGGCGCATGCGGAAGAGTTCCGTCCACAGAGCAAGATCTTCCAGGCGCCGCCCGCCCAGCCGCAGCCGGTCGTCCAGCAGGTGGTGCAGCAGCCCGCGCCGCTGCGGGAAATGCCGCAGCCGGTTGCCGCCGCGCCGCAGCGCATGCCGCGCGTCGAGGACTTTCCGCCGGTCGTGAAGGCCGAGGTGGAAGCCAAGAGCCGTCCTGCCGACCATGAGAATGGTGGACCGATGGGACTGCTGAAGCGCCTGACCAACGGGCTGACCCGCCGCGAGGAAGAGCCTGCGCGGCTGCAGCCGGCGCAGCCGCGCGAGCCGAAACTGCGCCAGGCGGCACCGGAAGTGCGCCGTCTCGCCAGCCAGGACCCGCAGCTCTACGCGCCGCGCCGCGGCCAGCTTGACGACCAGGGCCGGCTGACGCCGCAGAGCCGGGCCGTGCAGGAAGACGACCAGCTGGAGATTCCGGCATTCCTTCGGCGCCAGGCCAACTGACCGTTAACGGTTCGTAACAGTTGTTAACAGGCAGACAAGCGATTGTTTGCCTGTTAACGTATAAAGAGATGTAAGAACAAGGTGTTGCGAGCGTCGCTTCGCACCGGATCGCGGTTACAGTGGGTAAGAAACCGTGATTTGGACTCTCCCAGCCGGACCACTATCTTCGCCCGGAGCACTATCGGCTTGCCGGGATTCGGGGAGTTGGCCCAGCCTGCCGATCATATCAAGAGCCGCACGGCCTTGTTTATTTTGCCGCATCCATGCGCACGCCGGGTGATCCATCCGGCAGCAGAATACGCCAGGAACCGATGAAGCGGACGTAGGCAGTATGGGCCATGGGGTTTGTCTTGCACGACTATCAGACGACACTTAAATCGCGTGCGACGCTGACGGGCACCGGCGTTCACAGCGGCAAGCCGGTCACCGTCAATTTCCTGCCAGCGGATGCCGATACCGGCATCGTCTTCCAGCTTTCCAATGGTGGCGAGAGCCGCGAGTTCCGCGCGCTGGTCTCCGAAGTCGGCGCGACCGACCTCTGCACCATGCTCGGCGACCCGGCCGGCGAGCACATCGGCACCGTCGAACATCTCATGGCCGCGGTTTTCGGGCTCGGCGTCGACAATCTCGTCATCGAGATCGACGGCCGTGAGGTTCCGATCCTCGACGGCAGCGCCGTGCCCTTCGTCGAGGCCTTCGACCAGGCTGGTATCGAGATGCTGCCGGTCAAGCGCCGCTATATCAGGGTGGTCAAGCCTGTCCGCATCGAGAACGGCGCCTCATGGGCCGAGTTCAGGCCCTATGACGGCACGCGCTTCGAGATCGAGATCGATTTCGAAAGCCCGGCAATCGGCCGCCAGCTGTTCGCTTCCGACATCAATCCCGACATTTTTCGCCGCGACATCGCGCGCGCCCGCACCTTCGGTTTCATGAAGGACGTCGAGCGGCTGTGGGCGGCCGGTTATGCGCTGGGCTCGTCGCTGGAGAACTCGCTGGTGATCGGCGACGACAACCGCGTCATCAACATCGGCGGCCTTCGCTACGCCAATGAGTTCGCGCGCCACAAGACGCTGGACGCGATGGGCGACCTGGCGCTCGCCGGCGCCCGCTTCATCGGCTGCTTCCGCTCCTACCGTGGCGGCCACCGGATGAATGCGGCGGCTTTGCGTCGGCTTTTGTCCGACCGGTCCGCCTTCGAGATCGTCGAAACGACGCGCCGCGACCGCGGCCGCAGCGCAGAGATGATTGCCGTCAGCGCGCCCCTCTACGCGCCCTGGATGGTTTGATTCTTAACGATTTTCTGGCTTTGTAGCGCCCGGCCGGTGTTGCATGGATGCATCACCGGTTGGTGAAATCGTGCCATTCTTAGGTCTGTGCCGAACCGCCACAAAAATGTGCGATTGGCCGGAGATAGCGTTGCCGGGCAAGGCGGTTATGGTTTATGGCTGCTGCCCCAGAGCGAAATGACGACTGAAATGACGCCGAAAGGGCGGAATCCAATCATGTTCTTCAAGCGAGTTGGTCAATCGAAAGCACCGCACCGGGTCGTTTTCCTGGCGCTTTCGGTGGTTGTTCCATCGCTCGTCCTGTCGGCCTGCATGTCCTCCGAGAAGGATGTCGACCTGTCGACCTATGTCGACCAGACCGAGCCCGCGGACGTCCTCTACAATCAGGGCCTCGCCAATCTGAATGCCGGCCGCCTGGACGAGGCGAGCAAGAAGTTCGACGCGGTCGACCGCCAGCACCCGTATTCGGAATTCGCCCGCAAATCGATGGTGATGGGCGCTTTCGCCGACTATCGCGCCGGCCACTACGACGAGGCGATCGGCTCGGCCAAGCGCTACCTGACGCTCTACCCGTCGACGGATGACGCCGCCTATGCCCAGTACATCATCGGGCTGAGCTACTACCGCCAGATCAAGGACGTCACGCAGGACCAGAAGGAAGCGCGCCTGACCGTGCAGACGATGCAGGATCTGGTGACGCGCTGGCCGACCTCCGAATATGTCGACGACGCCAAGGAGAAGGTCCGCTTTGCCAACGACCAGCTCGCCGGCAAGGAGATGCAGATCGGCCGCTACTATCTCGAGCGCCGCGAGTATATCGCCGCGGTCAAGCGCTTCCGCACCGTGGTCGAGAACTATTCCAACACCCGCCATGTCGAGGAGGCGCTGGCGCGCCTGACCGAAAGCTACTACGCGATGGGCCTGACATCGGAAGCGCAGACAGCCGCGGCAGTGCTCGGCACCAATTATCCCGACAGCCAGTGGTACAAGGATTCCTACAAGCTCCTGCAGAGCAACGGGCTTGAGCCGCGCGAAAATGCGGGGTCGTGGATCTCCAAGGCCGGGAAGCTGATCACCGGCGCCTGACATCCGCGATGCTGTCCAGGCTGTCGATCCGCGATATCGTCCTGATCGAGAAGCTGGACATCGACTTCTTGCCCGGCCTCTCGGTGCTGACCGGCGAAACCGGCGCCGGCAAATCCATCCTGCTCGACGCGCTGTCGCTGGCGCTCGGCGCGCGCGGCGACGCGGCACTCGTGCGCCATGGCGCCACGCAAGGCCAGGTCATCGCCGTGTTCGACGTGCCGCGCAACCATCCGGCCCGCGCGCTGCTCGCCGACAACGCCATCGAGGATGACGGCGACATCATCCTGCGCCGCGTGCAGACGGCCGACGGCCGCACGCGCGTTTTCGTCAACGACCAGCCGTCCAGCGTCACGCTGATGCGCGATATCGGCCATGCGCTGGTCGAGATCCACGGCCAGCACGACGAGCGGGCGCTGGTCGATCCGGGCGCGCACCGCGAATTGCTGGACAGTTTCGGCGGCCATCTCGGCGCCGCGCGCGCGACGGGCGAAGCCTGGCGCTACTGGCGCGGCTGCGAGCAGGACCTTGCCAAGCATCGCGCCAAGGTCGAGGCCGCGGCGCGCGAAGCCGACTATCTGCGCGCCTCCGTCGCCGAACTGGCGAAGCTCGATCCGCAGCCGGGCGAGGAGAGCGAGCTTGCCGAACTGCGCGCCATGATGATGCGGGCGGAAAAGATCGCCTCGGAAATCCATGACGCACAGGATGTGCTTTCGGGACCGTCCTCGCCGCTGCCGCAGCTGGCCAGCCTGCTCAGGCGCCTGCAACGCAAGGCGGGAGAGGCGCCGGGCCTGCTCGACGATGTGGTGAAGTCGCTCGACGAGGCGATGCTGTCGCTCGATGCCGCGCAGTCGGGCGTCGAAGCGGCATTGCGCGCCACCGAATATGATCCGCAACGGCTGGAGAAAGCGGAAGAGCGGCTTTTCGCGCTACGCGCCGCCTCGCGCAAGCACAGCGTCGCGGTCGACGATCTGGCGCAGTTGCGCGACACGATGGCCGCCGACCTCGCCGACCTCGACGCCGGCGAGGAACGCCTGCACGGGTTGGAGAAGCAGGCGGCCGCGGCGCGCGAGGCCTACGACATCTCGGCCGCGCAGCTGTCCTCGCTTCGCCATGCCGCCGCCGTCGGCCTGACCAGGGCGGTGATGGCCGAATTGCCGGCGCTCAAGCTCGAACGCGCCGAGTTCATCGTCGAGATAACGAGCGATGCCGAAAGCCGGATGGAAGAGGGCATCGACCAGGTCGAGTTCTGGGTGCGCACCAATCCGGGCACCAGGCCCGGCCCGATGATGAAGGTCGCCTCCGGCGGCGAGCTGTCGCGCTTCCTCCTGGCGCTGAAAGTTGCGCTGGCCGATCGCGGCTCGGCGCCGACGCTGGTCTTCGACGAGATCGACACCGGCGTCGGCGGCGCCGTGGCCGATGCCATCGGCCAGCGGCTGGCCAGGCTGTCGAAGCGGGTGCAGGTGCTGTCCGTCACCCACGCGCCGCAAGTGGCGGCGCGCGCGGCAACGCATTTCCTGATCTCCAAATCCGGCGGCACCGACAGGGTCGCCACCGGCATCGCCGAGATGGACCGGACGGCGCGCCAGGAGGAGATCGCGCGCATGCTGGCCGGCGCCACGATCACCGACGAGGCGCGCGCGGCGGCAGAGCGTTTGCTGCGCGAGAACACGGCCGCAGCCTAGGCTGCGTCGATATTCAGGTGAGGCCGGCCTGCGAACGGCGGCTTCCTGCGCTTCCGGTGCTCACGTACCCAAAAGTACGCTCCGCTCCGGTTCTCGGA
>NZ_RZOF01000324.1:0-7119 GCF_003998955.1 Mesorhizobium sp. M4B.F.Ca.ET.017.02.2.1
CTGTGGCCACCCCGCCGCTATATCTTCGTGAGCTGAACAAGGAGAGGAACATGACCCAGAGCCGCGCGATGACCAAGAACGACCTCGCAGCCGTCTCGCGGCTGCTCGGCCAGTCCTGGCGACGGACCTATTCGCCGATCATGGGCGCCGACACCACGGCGCGGCTCTCCGACGACAAGCACGCGCCGGAGAAGCTGGCGGCGGAACTCGAGGATAACGACAAGATGTCCTTCGTCGCCGAGCGGCCCGACGGCTCGATCGCCGGTTATGCGATGGCGGCGATGGACGACGGCGGCGACGTCATGCTCGACCGGCTGCACATCGAACCGAACGAGTTCGGCACCGGTCTGGCGACCGATCTGCTGCACGCCGTGCTGGCCGCCCATGCGGGAATTCCCAGCATCGCGCTGGAAGTGATCGAGGGTAACGACCGGGCGATCGCCTTCTACCAAAAGCACGGCTTCGAGGCGGTCGAGCGCAGGCCGGCGGCCCACGGCGTCGGCGGTCACGCCTCGCTGATCATGCGCCGGCTGCTGCCACGGGCCTAAGGCCCTGCCGCTGGACGCCTCGCCTTCGGACCCTATAGTTTAGCCGGGTTGCAAATTCGACCGGAGCAAGACGATGAGCCTGGGCAAGCAGAAACTCGGCAACCAGGGGCTCGTCGTCTCGGCGGTCGGCCTCGGCTGCATGGGCATGAGCCAGTCCTACGGACCGGCCGACGAGGCGGAATCAATCGCGACGCTGCACAGGGCGATCGAGCTCGGCTGCACCTTCCTCGACACGGCCGAGGTCTACGGGCCGTTCATCAACGAGGAGCTGCTCGGCCGCGCGCTGAAGGGCCGGCGCGATAAGGTCATCATCGCCACCAAGTTCGGGTTTCGCATCGTGGACGGCAAGCAGGACGGCACCGGTCGCGACAGCCGGCCCGAGCACATTCGCGAGGTGGTGGAGGCGTCGCTGAAGCGGCTCGACACCGACCATATCGACCTCCTCTACCAGCACCGCGTCGACCCCGGCGTGCCGATGGAGGATGTCGCGGGCACGGTCGGCGAGCTGGTGGCCGAGGGCAAGGTGCGCTTCTTCGGCCTGTCGGAGGCTGGCATCGCCAACATCCGCCGCGCCCATGCAGCGCATCCGGTTTCGGCGCTGCAGAGCGAATATTCGCTGTGGGAGCGCAATCTCGAGCCCGAGATCATTCCGCTGCTGAAGGACCTCGGTATCGGCCTGGTGCCGTTCGCGCCGCTCGGACGCGGCTTCCTCGCCGGCGACGTCAAGCGCGCCGAAGACTATCCGGAGGGCGATTTCCGGCGCGGCGACCCGCGCTACCAGGGCGAGAATTTCGACGCCAATGTCGCGGCCGCCAGCGCGGTGCGCGACGTGGCCGCCGCCAGGGGCGTGAAGCCTGGCCAAATCGCGATTGCCTGGCTGCTCGCCAAGGGCCAGGAGTTCGGCATCGACCTGGTGCCGATCCCCGGCACCAAGCGCCGGACATACCTGGAGGAGAATGTCGCCGCCGCCGACATCGGACTCGACGCCACCGAGATCCTGCTGCTCGACATGGCGCTGACCCCCGACAGGATTTCCGGGCCGCGCTACAACGAGCGAACGATGTCGATGGTGGATCGGTAGCCCACCTTCACGCCGAGCTGCGCAGCATCAGCTCGGCGTTGAGCAGGATGCGGGCGTCGCCGCGCTTGGCCGAGGATTTTTCGTCCAGCCGCTCGAGCAGCAGTTCGATGGCGAGGCGGCCAATCTCGTTGTAGTTCTGCGCCACCGTCGTGATCGGTGGGCAGGCGTAGCGCGACAGCGGGTGGTCGTCGTGCCCGGCGACCCGCAGGTCGCAATCGGCGCCATGTCCCACCTTGAGGCCAAGCTGAAAGGCGGCCCCGAGCACGCCGAAGGCGACGCGGTCGTTGGCGCACAGCACCGTTTTGGTCGGGAAACCGCCGGCCTTCAGGATGCGCGTCGCCTCGTCATAGCCGAACTTCTCGAAATCCCACGAGCGGGCGTCCTCGACCGGCACGATGCGCGGCGTCATCTTGAACTGGTGCATGGCCTCGACATAGGCATCCTGCCTGGCGGAGGCGTTGTTGTTGACCAGCGGCATGGCGAAGTAGCAGGGCGGCTCGCCGGACCGGCAGAGGTAGTCGACGATCAGCCTGAAACTCTGCCGGTTGTCGGTGCCGACGAAGGAGGAGGTCTGGTCGAGCGGCGAGTCGACATAGATCAGCGGGATCGAAGCGCCGAGCTCGGCCAGGATGCGGTGGTGCGACTGCACGCCGAGCGGCGCGATGATGGCGCCGGCGATGTTCATCGAGCGGAACGTCTGGATCGCCTGGTCTTCCATCTCGGCGCGCCCGTCTGAGGACAGCACGAAGGCGAGGAAGCCGGCCTCGTTGGCGATCAGCTCGATGCGGCGCGTCAGCGCCATGTAGAACGGGTCGGTCGAATTCGGGATGATGACGCCCAGGATGTTGCTGCGGCGGCGATTGAGGTTGACCGCGAACATGCTCGGCCGGAAATCGGATTTCTTCAGCGCCGCCTCGATAGCGCTGCGCGTGTTCTTCCTGACCGAGTTGGGATCGTTGAAATATTTGGAGACGGTCGTGCGAGACAAGCCGACGAAGTCCGAGAAATCCTCCATCGTCCTGATCGTCTTTGCCATTCACAGGCCCCCTGTTCGACCCTTCCCGTCACTCTCTACGTGAGTCACCATCTCGCGCAAAGCTGCAACGCTTCGACCGCGCCAGGCCAGTTTACGAGTCGATGGGAGTGGCCGCGCGTTTTCACTCACATGTCCGCCGAAAACTGCACTTTCATCGTCGCCGGATCGCCGCCGCTCTTGGCGAAGAAGGGCAAAAGCTCGGCAAGCGGCAATCGGTGGCTGACCAGCCGCGCGATGGTGCCGTCGTCGCGCTTGAGGATGTCGAGCGCCTGCGGGATGTTGCGGTTCAGCGAATGCGAGCCGGCCAGCCTGATCTGGCGGCGGAAGATCTCGAAAGGCGCGACCGAGATCCTGGCGTCGGGCGCGCAGACGCCGAAGACGAGCGCCGTGCCGCCATCGGCTGTGAAGCCGACCATGCCTTCGACCACCTTGGCGACGCCGGTGGCGTCGGCGACGAAGTCGAAGCCTTTCGCCCTTGCCGCCAGCGCCTGCGATCCGGACACCAGCGGTTCCAGCCCTAGCGCCCCTGCGAAGGCAAGCCGGGGCTCGCTGATGTCGGCGACCGCGACGCTCACCACCCCCCTCGCCTTCAGCGACAACGCCAGCAGCAGGCCGATCGGGCCGGCGCCGAAGACCAGCGCAGTGCCGGGCACGCGCGCGCCTGGCTCGATGCCCGCGGCGCCGAGACCGTTCAGCACGCAGGCGAGCGGCTCGGCGAGCGCGGCGGTGGCGAAGCCGAGATCGCCGATGTCATGCAGGTGACCGACGGCGACGAGGCTGAATTCGGCGAAGCCGCCGTTGGCGGTCACCCCGTAGGCTTTCAGCGAGGCGCACAGATTGGTGAGGCCTTTCCGGCAGGCCGGGCAATGCCCGCAGGGAATGTTGGGATCGACGGCGACGCGGTCGCCAGGCTTCACGGTCGTTACGTCGGCGGCGACCGCCTCGACGGTTCCGGCATATTCATGGCCGGGAACCAGCGGGAACGCGCCTTCGCCGTAGTGGCCGTGCAGGACCTCGATGTCGGTGTGGCAAAGCCCGGCGGCGCGGACCCTGACCAGAGCATGTCCCGGCGCGATCTCCGGCATGTCCAGCTCCGCCATGCCGGCGACGCCCGCTGCGGCAAATCGGATGGCTTTCATGTCATTCTCCCAGATGGCAACGCCTCAGCTCATCCAGTTGCCGCCGTCCACATTGTAGGTCTGGGCGAGGATGTAATCACTGTCGGACGAGGCGAGGAAGACGGCGAGCCCGGCAATGTCCTCCGGCCGCGCGAAGCGCCCGATCGGCACGGACTTCGCCACCGCCGCTTTCTTCTCGCCGGGCTTCAGGCCCTCCCAGCGGGCGAAGCGGGCGTCGACGACGTCCCAATGCTCGCCGTCGACGACACCGGGCGCGATCGCGTTGACGTTGATGCCGTGCTTGACCAGCGCCAGTGCCGCCGACTGCGTGGCCGAGATGATCGCCGCCTTGGAGGCGCAGTAGAGCGTCACCAGCGCCTCGCCGCGGCGACCGGCCTGGCTCGCCATGTTGATGATCTTGCCGCCACGGCCGCGCGCTATCATCAGATTGGCGACGGCCTTCATCATGAACAGCGGCCCCTTGAGGTTGATGCCGAAGACCTTCTCGTAGCTCGCCTCGGTGATGTCGGTGATCGGCGCCATGTCGAAGATGGCGGCGTTGTTGACGAGAATGTCGATGCCGCCGAACTCGCGGTCGACCTCGGCGGCAACGCTCTCAATCGCGGCGAGATCGGTTACGTCGAGCTTCTTCGCGCTGGCCGCCGGACCGATCGCGGCGGCGGCAGCGGTCGCACGTCCGATATCGATATCGACGATCACCACCCTGGCACCCTCGCGGGCGTAGGCTTGCGCAAAGCCAAGGCCGATGCCGCGCGCGCCGCCGGTAATGAGGGCAGTCTTGTTGTTCAGCTTCATGTCCAACTTTCCAAAATTTCGAAAACGATATCCGGGCGGCCCAGAAAGTTGCCTGTCAGCCGGCGCGGAACGCACGGACCCGCTTTGCTCTTGCGGGATCCGTGCATCCTCCGGGCCCGCTGCAACGGGAGGTCTGGGCGGGCCGGATCGCCAGGGGCGGCACGCTTTGCGCCCCTGGCTAGTTAGGGCGCTATTTGATGTAGCCCGCTTCCGTCATCGTGCGCTCCACCTCGGCCTGGACGCCATTCAGCGCGTCATCGACCGACTGCTCGCCTGTGACCGCGGCGGCAACCGCCTGGCCGACCTGCGTGCCAATGCCCTGGAATTCAGGGATGGCGACGAACTGGATGCCGGTATAGGGCACCGGATCCTTGGTCTGCTTGGTCGGATCGGCAGATTCGATCGCCGAAAGCACCGTCGCGGCGAAGGGCGCCGCCTTCTGGTAATCGGCGCTGGCATAGGTGGACTTGCGCGTTCCCGGCGGCGCCGCCACCCAGCCTTCGGTCTCGCCGACGCGCTGGACATAGGCCTTCGAGGTCGCCCATTTGACAAAGGACTTCGCCGCGTCCGCCTTCTTGGTCGAGGCCGGGATGGCGAGGCTCCAGGCCCAGCCCCAGGCCGAACCGTTGGGGGTGACCGCGACCGGCGCCTTGGCGAAGGCGACCTTGTCGGCGACCTTGCTCTGCTTCGGGTCATAGACGCGGCCCGCCGCGGACGTGGCGTCGATCCACATGGCGCAATGACCGGAGGCGAACAGCGTCTGGTTCTCGTTGAAGCCGTTGGAGCTGATGCCGGGAGGTCCATCCTTCTTCATGGTGTCGACATACCAGCCGATCGCCTTTTTCCACGCGTCGGAATTGATCTGCGGCTTCCAGTCCATGTCGAACCACTGGCCGCCGAATGTGTTCACCAGCGTGCCGACGAAGGCCATGTTCTCACCCCAGCCCGGCTTGCCGCGCAGGCAGAGCCCGTACTGCTCCTTCGACTTGTCGGTGAGCTTGTCGGCAAATTCCGTGATCTGGTCGTAGGTCGGCTGCTCCGGCATCTTCAGGCCGGCGGCGTCGAACAGGTCCTTGCGGTAGAGCGTGAACGAGCTTTCGGCGTAGAACGGCACTGCGTAGAGCTTGCCGTCGACGGTCAGGCCGTTGCGAACTGGCGCGATCAGGTCGTCATAATCATAGTCGTCGCCGAGATCGTTGAGCGACGTCAGCCAGCCGGCCTTGCCCCAGATCGGCGTCTCGTAGCCGCCGATGGTCAGCACGTCGAACTGGCCGCCCTTGGTGGCGATGTCGGTGGTGACGCGCTCGCGCAGCACGTTCTCTTCGAGCGTGACCCAGTTGACCTTGTTGCCGGTCGCCTTCTCCCACTCCGGCGACAGCTTCTGCATGATGATCATGTCGCCATTGTTGACCGTGGCGACGGTGATTTCCGTGGCGGGCGCGGCGCCTGCCGCCAGCGCCGAGGCTGCGGCCGATACGGCGAGAATCCCGATAAGCTTACGCGTTGGCATTTCGTCTCCTCCTTTACGAATGCGCATGTGTAACTGAACATGCGTATATATTCTATTGCGCCACAGGAATTTGAGTCAAGCCGCTTGCGCGTTGATTTTCGACGCCCCGCCCTCGCCTGGCGGTAAACTTTTCATCGAAACGCGTTACATATAAGGCTTCGCGCGCATTAAAATAAATGAACATGCGTGTAGTTTCTGTTGACTTCGCCTTCGCCGCGATTTACCCCGGCTACAGCCCGGCGCTATCGTGCGGCCGGGGCGCGGCGTGGTCAGCGCCCGGCAAGGCTGAGGGAGAGAAGGAAATTGCAGGCATGAGCCGCCGAAGCGAGATCGCCGCCGAAGCCGCGGGGCCGACAATTGTCGCCGGCGAGATCCTGGTCGAAATCATGGCGACCGAGCAGGGTCTCGGCTTCCTCGAGCCGCTGGCGCTGATGGGTCCCTATCCGAGCGGCGCGCCGGCGATCTTCATCGACCAGGTGGCGAAGCTCGGCGGCGGCGCCGGCATCGTCGCCTGCGTCGGCCGCGACGATTTCGGCACCATCAATCTGGAACGGCTGAAGCGCGACGGCGTCGACATTTCGGCCGTGTCGGTCAGCGACCGCTTCCCGACCGGAAGTGCCTTCGTCCGCTACAGGCCGGACGGCGGCAGGGACTTCGTCTACAACATCGCCGAATCCGCCGCCGGGCAGATCCGCCTCACACCGGAGGCGCGACAACTGGCGGACGGTGCCGGCCATCTGCACGTCATGGGCTCGACTCTGTCGGTAGCGGGGCTGAAGGAGATCGTCGCCTATGCCGCGAAGGCGGTGCGCGGCCGCGGCGGCTCGACCTCCTTCGACCCGAATGTGCGCAAGGAGCTGATCGACGGGGCCGACGGGGCGCTGCTTGCCGCCCTTGTCGACGACGCCGATCTTCTGCTGCCTTCCGGCGACGAGCTGCTTGCCGCGGCCGGCGTCAACGACGAGAAAGAGGCCGTGGCGGCGCTGATCGCCAGAGGCGTCGGCGAGATC
>NZ_RZOF01000325.1:0-7089 GCF_003998955.1 Mesorhizobium sp. M4B.F.Ca.ET.017.02.2.1
GCATCTTGCGGTTCTCGCCGACGATGGCGAGGTGGTCGCCCGAGAGCGGAATGCAGCGCTTGGCCTCGTCCGGCGCCTTGACGTTCATCACCTGCTTGCCCTTGCGGGTGTTGGCGACGACCTCTTCCTCCGGAACGATGAAGCCGTTGGCGTCGTAGGAGACGAGAAGCAGCTTGCGCTTCGGATCGTGGACGAAGGCGGTGACGATGTCCTGGTCGTTCTCCATGTCGACGATGATGCGGATCGGCTCGCCATGGCCGCGCCCGCCCGGCAGCCGGTCGGCCCCGATCGTGTAGAACTTGCCGCCCGTCGTGAAGACCAGGATCTTGTCGGTGGTCTGGGCGTGGAAGGCTAGCTTGAGGCTGTCGCCTTCCTTGAAGGTGAACTGCGAATGGTCGGTCAGATGACCCTTCATCGCCCGCAGCCAGCCCTTCTCGGAGACGACGACGGTGACCGGCTCGCGCTCGATCATGGCGTGCGCGATGTCGGTCAGGTCATGCTCGGGCGCGTCGGCGAACTGGGTGCGGCGCTTGCCGAGCTCGGTCTCTGGCCCGAACTTGTCGCGGATGCTGGTGACCTCCCACTTGATCGTCGCCCACTGCTTGGCGTTGGACGCCAGCAACGCCTCGATCTGCTTCTTCTCGGCGGTGAGCCCGTCGAACTCCTTGCGGATCTCGATCTCTTCCAGCTTGCGCAAGGCGCGCAGGCGCATGTTGAGGATGGCTTCGGCCTGGGTGTCGGTGAGCGACCAGCGGGCCATCATCACCTGCTTGGGCTCATCCTCCTCGCGGATGATCCTGATCACCTCGTCGATGTTGAGGTAGGCGATCAGGTAGCCGGCGAGAATCTCGAGGCGCTTTTCGATCTCGCCGAGGCGGTGCTTCGAACGGCGGATGAGCACGTCGCGGCGATGCTCCAGCCACTCCTTGAGCACGCCCTTCAGCGACAGCACGTTCGGCACCTTGCCGCGCGACAGCACGTTCATGTTGAGCGGGAAGCGGCTTTCGAGCTCGGTCAGCTTGAACAGCGATTCCATCAGGATGCCGGGATCGACGGTGCGGCTCTTCGGCACCAGCACGATGCGGATATCCTCGGCACTCTCGTCGCGGATGTCTTCGAGCAGCGGCAGTTTGCGCGCCATCAGGAGCTCGGCGATCTTCTCGATCAGCCGCGCCTTCTGGACGCCGTAGGGGATCTCGGTGACGACGATGCTCCAGGTGCCCCTGCCCTGGTCCTCCTGGCCCCATTTCGCCCTGACGCGGAAGCCGCCGCGGCCGGTCTCATAGGCTTCGAGGATCGAGGCGCGGCTGTCGACGATGATGCCGCCGGTCGGGAAATCCGGACCCTGGACGAAGTCCATCAGCGCCGTCACCGGCGCGTCGGGATTCTCGATCAGATGAAGCGCTGCGTCGCAAAGTTCGGCCGCGTTGTGCGGCGGAATCGAAGTCGCCATGCCGACGGCAATGCCGGACGAGCCATTGGCGAGCAGGTTGGGGAAGGCGCCGGGCAGCACGACCGGCTCCTCGTCCTCCTCATTGTAGGTCGGCCTATAGTCGACGGCATCCTCGGTGATGCCGGCAAGCAGTTCCGTCGCCACGTCGGTCATGCGCGCTTCGGTGTAGCGCATGGCGGCGGCGTTATCGCCGTCGATGTTGCCGAAATTGCCCTGCCCGTCGACCAGCGGGTAGCGCATCGAGAAATCCTGCGCCAGGCGGACCAGCGCGTCGTAGATCGACTGGTCGCCATGCGGATGGAACTTGCCCATCACCTCGCCGACGATGCGCGCGCATTTGGCGAAGCCCTGGTCGGGGTTGAGCCGGAGCAGCCGCATGGCATGCATGATGCGGCGATGCACGGGCTTCAGCCCGTCGCGCACATCCGGCAATGCCCGGTGCATGATGGTCGACAGCGCATAGGCGAGATAGCGCTCCTCGAGCGCCTTCTTCAGATCGACCGGTTCGATATGGTCACCGCCGCCATCTTCAGGCGGCAAAAGCCTTTTTCCCATGGGTTTGCACTAGCCGAGCGGGTGATTCGCGGCAAGCGCCGGCTGGCCCAATCCGCGCTTCTCAACCCCATGGGTGTGACGGATTTCACGGAATTGGCGAAGCGGGCAGGCCAATTTGCGGCCCGACTGCAACACCTGTCACCCGCGTGACGGCGCCAGCCAACATCAACCTGTTACATGCCCTGTCTATGGCAGGGCGATGCCGCATGGGAACCCGATCTTCATGACAAATTCACCGCTTCAAGCGAAGAGGTCGGCGCGCTGTTTGCCTTTCACCGTGATTTTCGACCATTGTGCCGGGAGACGCCTTTTTCCCGTCCAGTTCGTCGCGGAATGGTGATGGCGCATAGGATCAAAAAGCAATTTCAGGACAACTCTCAGGGGACTTCGCGATGACAATCCAACGCTCAACTCTTAAGAAACTGGCTTTCTCGACCTTCCTGCTGACGCTGCCGCTCAATGCCGCCTTCGCGCAGGACACCGCCGTCGCCGATCGCCTCAAGGCGGCGCTTGCCGCCCAGGGCGTCGACATCTCCTGGACCGGGGTGAGCGGCGATGAGTCCAACATGGTGCTGCAGGGCGTGGCCGTGAAGCCGGCGGGCGAAAAGGAGCCGCTGACCATCGGCGACGTCAAGCTCGAAGGCGTCAGCGAAGCCGATGGCGGCTACGACATCGAGACCGTCTCGACCGCGGCCCTCGAGCACAGCAAGGACGGCGTCACGCTGTCGCTCAGCCCGTTCATCATCCATGACATGACGGTTCCGGCCGAGGGCGCCACCGGCCCGCTCGGCTCGCTGATGATGTACAAGTCGGCCGAGCTCTCCAACATGACGGTCAAGGTCGCCGACAAGACCGCCTTCTCGATGGACGGCCTGGCGATCGAGATCACCCCGCCGGAGGACGGCAAGGCGATGGAATTTTCCGGCACGACGGAAAAGTTCAATGCCGACCTGACCCTGGTCGACGACCCCAAGTCCAAGGAAGCCATCGAAGCGCTCGGCTACCAGAACATTTCGGGCAATATCGATATCGCCGGCACCTGGCAGCCGGCGGACGGCAAGATGGAACTGTCGAAATACGACATCGCTGTCGACAATGCCGGCAAGCTCGGCATGACCTTCGGCCTCGGCGGCTATACGCTCGACTTCATCAAGTCGCTGCAGGAGATGCAGAAGAAAATGGCCGCGCAGCCCGAGGGCGCCGACAATTCGGCGCAAGGCATGGCCATGCTCGGCCTGCTGCAGCAGCTTTCGTTCAACAGCGCCTCGATCCGCTTCGACGACGATTCGTTGACCAACAAGGTGCTGGAATATGTCGGCAAGCAGCAGGGCATGTCGGGCAAGGACATCGCTAACCAGGCCAAGGCGATCGTGCCATTCGGCATGGCGCAGCTCAACAATCCGGAGCTGACGGCCGAGGTGACGACGGCGGTCGGCAAATATCTCGACGACCCGAAGAGCCTGGAGATTTCGGCCGAGCCGCCGGCCGCTGTGCCGTTCGCGCTGATCATGGCTGGTGCGATGTCGAACCCGCTCGACCTGCCGAAGACGCTCGGCGTCAAGGTCAAGGCCAACGAGGACTGATCGGACTAGCTGCCTTCTCCCCGCTCTACGGGGAGAAGGTACCGGCAGGCGGATGAGGGGCAGCGCCGACGCCTGCAAATATGAAATTCAATTTCTGACCCGATTGCCCGTCAGAAGGCTTCAGCTGCTACGACCGCTCGCAAATCGCCGACGTCCGCGCTGCCCCTCATTGTCCTGCCGGACATTTCTCCCCGTATAGAGACGGGGAGAAAGAGCAGTTGCAACGCTGCCGTCAGTCCTTCTTGGCCACTGCCACGCGCAGCGACAGTTCGCGCAGCTGCTGCGGCGTTGCTTCGGAGGGCGCGTTCATCAGCAAGTCGTAGGCCTGCTGGTTCATCGGGAACATGGTGACCTCACGCAGGTTCTTGGCGCCGACCAGCAGCATGACGATGCGGTCGATGCCGGCCGCCATGCCGCCATGCGGCGGCGCGCCATACTGGAAGGCGCGGTAGAGGCCGCCGAAGCGCTCCTCGACGGTGGCGCGGTCGAGCCCGACCGTTTCGAACGCCTTGACCATGGTCTCCGGCAGGTGATTGCGGATGCCGCCGGAGGCGATCTCGAAGCCGTTGCAGACCATGTCGTACTGGAACGCCTTGATGCCGAGCAGATCCTCGCCGCCCAGCGCCTCGATACCGCCCTGCGGCATGGAAAACGGGTTGTGGGCGAAGTCGATCTTCTTCTCCTCCTCGTTCCACTCGAAGAACGGGAAGTCGACGATCCAGCAGAGCTCGAAACGATCGCGGTCGACGAGGTTCAGCTCCTCGCCGGCGCGGGTGCGTGCGGCACCGGCGAAAGAGACGAACTTCTTCGGGTCGCCGGCGACGAAGAAGGCGACGTCGCCATCGGCGAGGCCAAGCTGCTGGCGCACCGCTTCGGTGCGCTCCTCGCCAATGTTCTTGGCGATCGGACCGGCGCCTTCGAGCTTGTCGCCCTCCTTGCGCCAGAAGATGTAGCCGAGGCCCGGCTGGCCCTCGCCCTGCGCCCAGGAATTCATGCGGTCGCAGAAGGCGCGGCTGCCGCCGGTCTTGGCGGGAATGGCCCAGACTTCGGCCTTCGGATCGTTGGCCAGGATGTTGGCGAACACCTTGAAGCCGGAGTCGCGGAAATGGTCCGACACCGCCTGCATCTCGATCGGGTTGCGCAGGTCCGGCTTGTCCGAGCCGTAGGTGCGCATCGCCTCGTCATAGGGGATGCGGCGGAATTTCTGCGTCACCGGCTTGCCGGCGGCGAAAGTCTCGAACACATCACGAAGCACCGGCTCCATCGTCGACAGCACGTCGTCCTGCTCGACGAAGCTCATTTCGAGGTCGAGCTGGTAGAATTCGCCGGGCAGACGGTCGGCGCGCGGGTCCTCGTCACGGAAGCAGGGCGCGATCTGGAAATAGCGGTCGAAGCCGGAGACCATGATCAGCTGCTTGTACTGCTGCGGCGCCTGCGGCAGCGCGTAGAAGCTGCCGGGATGGATGCGCGACGGCACCAGGAAGTCGCGCGCGCCCTCGGGCGAGGACGCGGTCAGGATCGGCGTCGAGAATTCGGTGAAGCCGACCTCGCCCATGCGCTTGCGCATCTCGGCGATGATCTTCGTGCGCGCCACGATGTTCCTGTGCAGCGTCTCGCGACGCAGGTCGAGGAAGCGGTATTTCAGCCGGATGTCCTCGGGATAGTCAGGCTCGCCGAACACCGGCAGCGGCAGTTCCTTGGCCGCCGACAGCACCTCGATCTCGCGCGCGAAAATCTCGATCTCGCCGGTCGGCAGATTGGCGTTCGCGGTCTCCGGCAGGCGAGCCTTGACCTCGCCATCGACGCGGATCACCCACTCGCCACGCACCGTCTCGGCGATCTTGAAGGCCGGCGAATCCGGATCGGCGACGATCTGGGTGAGGCCGTAATGGTCGCGCAGGTCGATGAACAGCAGGCCGCCATGGTCGCGCACGCGATGCACCCAGCCCGACAGGCGGACGGAGGCGCCGACGTCGCTCTTTCTCAATTGGGCACAGGTATGGCTGCGGTAACGATGCATTGTCATGGTGAAGTCCGGATGCTGATTGCGGACCGACGGCCCGGCTCGAAAATTGGCGCGAAAAGCGCATGGGAGGCCGGTTTTGTCAAGGCAAGCGGTCATACAGGCGCGCCGCCTTGGCTTGTCACGCAAAGTGGATTTCGGCGCCCTGGCGTTCGAAATCCGCGAGGATCGCGGCTGGCGCCGACTTTTCCACCACAAGGTGGCGGATCGCTTCGGCCCTGGCGACGCGGTAGGGCGCGGCGGTGGCCAGCTTGTCGTTGGTGACGGCGACGACGATGCCGGCGCTGTTCCTGGCCATGGCCCGCTTCACCTCGGCCTCGGCCGAATCGAAAGCCGTCACGCCACGCGCGGCGTCGAGACCGCAGGAGCCCAGGAAACACAGATCGGCGCCAAGCTGCGCGATGGCGGCCAGCGTGTCGGCGCCGACGCAGGTTCCGAGCTCGCGGACGAACCTGCCGCCGAGCACGATCAACTCGACCTGCGGATGATCGGACAGCGCAGAGGCAACGCCGAGCGAATTGGTGGCGACGGTCAGGTCGAGCTCGCGCGGAATGGCCCTGGCGATCGCCGCATTGGTGGTGCCGCCGTCAATGAACAGGCTCTGCCCGGCGGAAAGCAGCCTCACCGCCGCGCTCGCCAGGCGCATCTTCTCCTCGACCGCATGGCCGCTGCGCTGGCTGACTGTTGCCGCGGCCAAAGGTGCCGATGCGACGGCGCCGCCATAGACGCGGCGGCACTCGCCGGCTTTCGCCAGCTCCCTGAGGTCGCGCCGGACCGTGTCCTCGGAAACGCCGAAGTGGCTCGCCAGTTCTCCGGCCAGCACTCTCCCCTCGACCGCGAGACGGTCGCGGATGATCTGGTGCCGTTGATCGGTCAGCATTGCATGATCCTGTTTTTCGTCGTGCACGTTCTTGCATGTTTTGCACGTTTGTGCAAGGAGTAAGCGATGTCGGACCCGGCAAACTTAGCCGTCTGCTCCCTTCAAGGAAAACACCGCGATGCGTTTTGGCCTCAACCTTGCCCCTCAACACCGCGTCTATGCCGGGTTCGCGATCTATTCCTTCGCCATGGGCAACATCTTTCCGCGGCTTCCCGACATCAAACGCGCCATGGACATCGAGGACGGCACGCTCGGGCTGAGCCTGATCGGCACGCCGATCGGCACCTTGATCGCGCTGACGCTGGCGGCGCCATTGCTGGAGCGAGTCGGCTTCCGCCGTGCGCTGCTCGGCCTGGTGCCGCTCATTGCGACCGCCTACGCGCTCGCTGTACACGCGCCGGGGCCGCTTGCGCTGTTCCTGATGCTGCTTCCGGTCGGCTTGATGATCGGCAGCGTCGAGATCGTCCTCAATGTCGAGGCAGACAGGACCGAGTTCCTGCTCGGACGCCGGATCATGAACCGGGCGCACTCGTTCTGGAGCATCGGCTTCTTCGGCGCCGGGCTGTTCGGCGGAGCGCTGGCGCATCTCGGACTG
>NZ_RZOF01000326.1:0-7088 GCF_003998955.1 Mesorhizobium sp. M4B.F.Ca.ET.017.02.2.1
CGCCTTGCGCGATCAGTTCCGCCTCGGTCTGGCGGATCAGCTGGTTCTCATAGAGGCGGAAGAAGAACAGGCCGACCAGCGGCAGCGCCATCACCACGATCAGGATGGCGACCACCACCGTGGCCAGGCGCGGCCGCCATTTCTTGCCGATCCAGTCCCGGGAATTCAGCCGCCGCATCGGCCGAGCCGGAAGCCGACGCCGTGTACCGTCTCGATCGCGTCGGTGCAGCCGGCCGCCGCCAGCTTGGCGCGGATGTTGCGGATATGGCTATCGACGGTGCGCTCGGAGACATGGATGTTGGCGGCATAGGCATTGGCCATCACCGCCTCGCGGGCAAGCACATGCGCGGGGCGGGCGAGGAACCCTTTCAGGATCGAGAATTCGATCGAGGTCAGCGCCAGCGGCTGGCCGTCGAAACTGGCGCCGTGGCTGGACGGCGTCAGCACCAGCCGGCCATGCGCGAACTGCCGCTCGTCGGCCTCGGCCGCAACCGGGCGGGCGCGCCGCAGGATGACGTTGACGCGCGCGACCAGCTCGCGCGGGCTGAACGGCTTTGTCACATAGTCGTCGCCGCCCATTTCGAGCCCGAGGATGCGGTCGATCTCTTCATCCCGCGCCGACAGGAACAGCACCGGCACATCGGATGTCTGCCTCAGCCGCCGGCACACTTCCAGCCCATCCATCTCCGGCATGCCGATGTCGAGCACGACGAGGTCGGGCGCGCGGCACTCGACCGCCTGCAGGGCGGCAGCGCCGTCGGCGACGCCTTGCGTCCTCATGCCGGCCTTTTCCAGCGCGAAGCAGATGATCTCGCGGATATGCGGATCGTCATCGGCGACGAGGATTTGATGCGGCATCGATCAGTAGCCCGGCACGGAAGGTTGCGAAGGCTGAGGAACCACGAGCGGGCCTCTTTTGTCGAGAGTGCGGATGAGCCGCCAGTCGCGAAAGCTCCAGGCGCGCCAGTTTTTCTGTTCGGCGCGGTAAGCGGCCTCGTCCCCGGCGTGCGCGATGGCGAGGTCGCGCCGGCAGGGCTCATCGGTAGCGGGCGCGCTCGCCTGGTGCGCGAGGAACCGGTCGAGCGCTGGCAATGCGCCCGGGCCGAGCGAGCGCAGATACTGCGTGTCCAGCGGAACGCCTAGCCCGGTCATCTCGTAGGAATGGTCGACATTGTAGTTGGCGATCAGCGCGGCGAAGTTGACGTAGCAGCATGCATAGAGCGTCGCCGATAACGTCAGAAGATTGGCGGAGAGCAGCCATTCGCTGGATTTTCCGAGCGCGATGCGGGCGATGATGAGCGCCAGGCCCGCCGCCACCAGCCCCATCCAGACGAAGGCGGCGATGCGCAGATAGGTCAGCGCATAGATGCCGATATAGAGGTCGAGCCTCAGCATCGAGGAGATGACCAGTATGATGTTCTGCGCCACCCAGGCGTAGACAAGCCGGCGGATCAGCGGATCCCCGGAGGTTTCGCTGCCGGGCCTCAGCGCCGCGAGCACGAAGCCGGCGGCAAGCAGCGCGGTGACGATCAGCGGATAGGCGCCGCGATGCGCGTAAGCGGCATAGGTCAGCCCGTCCGGCAGCGCCACTCCGACCCACAGATAGGTGGCGTCGAGCCCAGTCTGCATCGCGAACAGAAGGTTGAACACCACCAGCGCGCGCAGGATCGCCGCCTTGCCGAAGAGGATGTCCTCGATAGTTGTCTTTGCCGGCACCGCTGGTTCCGCGCGGGACCGCGCCGGCCGAGGCAGGCGGCGGAGGAAGCGCGGCAGGCGCGGCCGCAGGAAAGCCCAGACGCCGGCGAGCACGGCCAGCCAGAAGATCAGCCGCGGCAGCTGGATCAGGTTGAGCAGGGCGAACAGGTCAATCAGCGAGAACCAGTATTCGATGACCGGATTGGCGGCGCCGAACAAGGCGAGGAAGACGAGGCCGAGGCCGAGCGGCATCGCCCATACGGCGATCGCCGCCAGCCGGATGCGCCGCCGGCCATGATGCCTGGCCGCCTTGCGCCAGCGCAGGAAGTCGCCCAGGAAGCGGAACGGCGCGGCGATTAAGAAGGCTACAAGCTGCCTGGCGATGCGGGCAACGCCGGAGCGCAGCCGCCCGGCGAGCGAAAGCGCGAACACCGCCATTGCCGCCAGCGCGACCGAGACCGAGAGCGGACTGACATTCTCGACCAGCGGCAGCAGCGCGCAGAGCAGGGCGGCCGGCCTGATCCAGAGCCAGCGGTCGTTGGAAGCGAGGGGCAGGGGATTGAGGGCCGCAACCGCGGCGGCGAGCGCGATGCCGAACAGGAACCACGTGATGCCGGCTGGCTGGCCATAGAAGAAAAAGTCCGCCAGCGCGACCAGTAGGACGGCAACGCCGAAGCGCCGGCAGTAGCTCGGCACCGGCGCGAGGAGATCTGTCATGAGCGGGTTTTCCTCGCTTTGGCCGGGGCGTGGCGCGGCGGCGATCTGGGGACGACTGGCAACAGCGTCGCGGTCGGCCGCGCCTTCGGGGCCAGCCACCAGCCATCGCTGCGCAGCCGGTAGGGCAGGGACCAACGGGGATTTTCGCGTGCTTGCATGCGGCCTGTCTCGCAAGCAGGCGAGGAGAGAGCGGGGCGGGCCGCCTGAGATTTTCAGCAATGATTTGCAGATTTCGTGCAGGGCAAATCGCTTCAAATTGCGCTGGCCCCGCGCCCGTCCCAAACGTTGGCGCCGCCCCTCATCGCCCTGCCGGGCACTTCTCCCCGTATAACGACGGGGAGAGGGGCGCTGTCATCGCCGAGTTCGCCAATCGCCAGCGTTGCAGAAAAAACGCCAGGGCCGCGGCCAGCCCCTTCTCGCCGTCACTATACGGGGAGAAGTGCCCGGCAGGGCGATGAGGGGCGGCGCCGACTTCCGACGATTGGCTGCGCCGCACGGCTTGCCTCCATTGTCCACAGGCGGCATAGATCGCGGATGCAAACCTACCGCCCGCGCCGTTCGGTGCTCTACATCCCGGCCTCCAATGACAGGGCGCTGGCCAAGATCGCGACGCTTGCCTGCGATGCCGTGATCATCGACCTGGAAGACGCCGTGCCGCCCGCCGACAAGGTCGCGGTGCGCGAAAAGCTGGCGGGCATCCTGACCGAACGTCCGAACCGGCGCTGCGAGATGATCGTGCGCGTCAACGCGCTGGGAACCGAATGGGGCATCGACGACGTGCTGGCGGCGGCGAAAGGCGAGGCCGACGGCATCCTTTTGTCCAAAGTCGTCACGCCGCGCGAGGTGCTGGAGGCCGGCGACCTGCTCGACGACAATTTCGCGCCGGACACGGTGAAACTATGGGCGATGGTGGAGACGCCGAAGGCCCTGCTCAACATCGGCGCGCTTGCCGAACTCGGCCGCGACCCGGCCTCGCGGTTTACTTGTTTCGTTGCCGGAACGAACGATCTGGTCAAGGAGACCGGCGTCCTGGCAACGCCGGACCGGCGTTATCTCATGCCCTGGCTGATGCAGTTGGTGCTGGCCGCGCGTGCCGGCGGTCTCGATGTGCTGGACGGCGTCTTCAATGATTTTCGCGATGCCGATGGCTTTGCCCGCGAATGCGTGGAAGCCGCCGCCATGGGCTTCGACGGCAAGTCGCTGATCCATCCGGCGCAGATCGAGGCGGCGAACCGCGCCTTCGCGCCGGCGCCCGAGGCTCTTGCGCAGGCGCGCGCGGTGAAGGCGGCCTTCGCGCTTCCCGAAAATGCCGGCAAGGGCGTCATCGCGCTCGATGGCAGAATGGTCGAGCGGCTGCATCTCGCCCAGGCCGAGAAACTGCTGGCGAAGGCCGCCGCCATCGGCGCATGATGGTCCTAAACGAAATCACCCACCACAGAGACGAACCATGAAACTCTACCGCTTCCTGTCCGCTCCCGACGATTCCAGCTTCTGCCACAAGGTGACGGCGGCGCTGAACAAGGGCTGGCACCTGTTCGGCTCGCCGACCTACGCCTACGACAAGAAGACCAAGTCGATGCGCTGCGGTCAGGCCGTGGTGAAGGATGTCGAGGGCCACGACTACACGCCCGACACCAAGCTGAGCGATTGGTAGACGCGGGATTCCAGCCGGCACCCTTCCTCTCCCTCCGGAGGGGGGAGAGGTGGCGCTGCGAAGCAGCGACGGAGTGGGGGAAGCCGGTCCTCAAAATGCGGCGGCGCCGCCAATTCACCACAGCGCCTCAGTCAAGGCGCGACACCGCCCAGGCTTGAATAGCAACGCCCGGCAGGTCGACCCCCACTCCGTCGAGCTTCGCTCGACACCTCTCCCCGATTGACGGGGGAGAGGAAAGGCGCGATGCGGTTTCGCGAAAAGGCCCTAGGCCGTCTGCTCCGCCGCTTCCTCGATCCGCTCCATGTCGTCGTCCGACAGGCCGAAATGGTGGCCGATCTCGTGGATCAGCACGTGGGTGACGATGTCGCCCAGCGTCTCCTCGTTCTCGGCCCAGTAGTCGAGGATGGCGCGGCGGTAGAGCGTGATGCGGTTCGGGCCCTCGCCGGTCTGCGGGTTCCAGCGCTCGGCGATGCCGCGCCCCTCGAACAGGCCGAGCAGGTCGAACGGCGTTTCCAGCGACAGATCGTCCATGATCTCGTCGGTCGGGAAGTCGGCGATCTGGATGACGATCTCGCCGGTCAGCTTGCGGAAATCCTCCGGCAGATGGGCGTAAGTCTCCAGCGCCAGGAACTCCATTTCCTCCATCGACGGCGAAAGCTGGTCGTGCCAGGTGCGGGTCTTGTAGATGCGGGCCATTCTTTGTCCTTTGATCCCGGCATATAGGCTTTCGCGCCGGTCGAGGCAAATGATGCGGCAATTCCGTTGCATATCCTTTGCCGCTGCCGGGGAATCGGCTATCCGTCGGTTCCGGCCATGTATCAGGAGCTCCTCATGCCGGACCTTTCCACCCTTGGACTTTTCGCCATTGCCTGCCTCGCTTTGACCGCGACGCCGGGGCCGGACATGCTGTTGATCGCTTCCCGCAGCGCCAGCCAGGGGCGCGCGGCTGGCCTGGCGACCTATGTCGGCATCGCCGCCGGCACCTATTGCCATGCGCTGGCCGCTGCCTTCGGCCTGTCGCAACTGTTCCTTGCCGCGCCCATCGCTTACGACATCGTGCGTTACGCCGGCGCTGCCTATCTGGCCTATCTCGCCTGGAAAGCGTTCCGCTCCGACGGGGCAGCGCTTGCGCCGGTCGCCGGCCTTGCGCGCCACTCGCAAGCGCGCATCGTCCGGCAGGGGCTGTTGACCAATCTCCTCAACCCGAAGATGGCGCTGTTCGTGCTGGCGCTGTTCCCGCAGTTCGTGCAGCCGCAGGCCGGGTCCGTGGCGGGGCAGATACTGGTGCTCGCAACAGTGCTCAACCTGATCGGGCTGGTCGTCAACGGCCTGGTCATCCTGACCGCCAGCCGGATCGGCGCGGCATTGTCGAGACGGACGCGGTTTCAGCGGGCGCCGCAGCTGTTGCTGGGAACCGTCTTTGCCGGGCTTGCGGCCCGGCTGGCCTTCGGTGGCCAGCGCTAAAGCAATTCCAGGAAAACTGTGAAGCGGTTTTCCATCCGGATTGCGTCAAACGAAAGCGCACAATGACAGAGGAATAAATTCACAATGACTCTGCTTGACTCTTCCGGCACCCTCTGGAATCTATAGGAACATAACAGGAACAATGCTGCTGAAAGTTGACCGTCATGGCGATGACCGCCGTGGCGCGGGAGACTGTTTTTGCCCTGCGCCGCCAGATCGCGAAGATCGAGGGAACGCTGCCCGAGCGCCTGGCGGCGCCGGCCGGCGCGTCGCCTGATGACCGCGACATCGCCGATGTCACGGTGGTTCGGCGCGGCCTTGCCGTTGCCGCGCCGGATGCCTTCCTGCGCACCGGCATCGAGCCGCTCGACGACGCCCTCGGCGGCGGCCTGCCGAAGGCGGCGCTGAGCGAGATCCATGGCGTCGAGACCCGCGACGCCGGAGCCGTCGCCGGCTTTGCCCTGTCGCTTGCCGGCCTGATCCTGACGCGGCAGCCGGGACTGCCGGTGCTGTGGGTCGGCACCTCGGAAATCTTCCGCGAGGCCGGCTTCCCCTATGCCGGCGGACTTCGGAGCCTGTTTGGCATCGCGCCCGAGCAATTGCTGTTTTCCGAGACGCCGAGGCTGCTCGACGCGCTGTGGATCGCCGAGGAAGCCGCCCGCATGACGGCGCTCGCCGCCGTCATCCTCGAAATCCGCGGCAGCCCGCGGCCTCTCGACCTCACCGCGACGCGGCGTTTGCACGCCCGCGCCCAGGACGCCGGCCGGCCGGTGTTGCTGCTGCGCCAGGCTGGCGAGGCCGAGCCGACCGCCGCGCCCGTGCGCCTCATCGTGTCGGCCGCGCCCTCGGCAAGCCGCGCGACGATCGCCGGGCCGCTGGCCGGCTCGATCGGCCGTCCCGCCTTCACCGTCAACATCGGCAAGAGCCGCACCGCGCTCCCCGGACAATTCACACTGGAGTGGAACCCCGATGAACATGTTTTCGAGGAAAGAAGGACCCAGGAAGAACGGGCAACGAATCCTGTCGCTGTGGTTTCCGCATCTCGCCGCCGACCGCATCCTGCGCCAGCGTCTGGGGCGGTCCTGGCGTTCCCGGCCGTCGCAGCACCTGCCTCTGGTGATCAGCCACCGCGACATGAACGCCCAGCGCATCGCCGCCCTCGACGAGCGGGCTGAGGCGCTCAGGCTGAAGCGCGGCATGGGCATCGCCGACGCGCGCGCCATGCACCCGACGATCGACATCGTCGAGGCCGATCCAGAGGCCGACCGCCGCCTGCTCGAGGGCCTCGCCGACTGGTGCGACCGCTACACGCCTTTGGTGGCGATCGACGGCGCCGACGGCCTGTTCCTCGACGTCACCGGCTGCACCCATCTGTTCGGCGGCGAACGCGCCATGCAGGACGAGATCCTGTCGCGCTTCCTTGAGCAGGGTTTCGATGTCCGCGCCGGGCTCGCCTCGACCCCGGGCGCCGCCTGGGCGGCGGCGCATTTTCACGGCGACCGCATCGTCGCCGGCGGCGAGGAGGAGACGCTGCTGGCGCCCTTGCCGCTCTCGGCAC
>NZ_RZOF01000327.1:0-7064 GCF_003998955.1 Mesorhizobium sp. M4B.F.Ca.ET.017.02.2.1
CTTGCGGGCGCCGACATGATCATCGGCGTCGATTTGAACAACGACAAGAAGCCGTGGGGCGAGCGGTTCGGCATGACGCATTTCGTCAATCCGAAGGAGATCGACGGCGACATCGTGCCTTATCTGGTCAACATGACCAAGCGCGGCGCCGACCAGATCGGCGGCGCCGACTACACCTTCGACTGCACCGGCAGCACCAAGGTGATGCGCCAGGCGCTCGAGGCCTCGCATCGTGGCTGGGGCAAATCGGTCATCATCGGCGTCGCCGGCGCCGGCCAGGAGATTTCGACACGTCCGTTCCAGCTGGTCACCGGCCGCACCTGGATGGGCACCGCCTTCGGCGGCGCGCGCGGCCGCACCGACGTGCCGCGGATCGTCGACTGGTACATGGAGGGCAAGATCCAGATCGATCCGATGATCACCCATACGCTGAAGCTGGAGGACATCAACAAGGGCTTCGACCTCATGCATGAGGGCAAGTCGATCCGCAGTGTCGTGGTTTACTGAGGAAGCCGCACGCCGCCGGCCTACCGGCCAGCGACCTCTGTGGTGAAACATGGGAGGAATGGAATGCCGGAAAAACTGCATCCTAGAATCGACAATGGCCTGCCCAAGGAAAGCGCGAGCTTCTCCGGCGGCACGCTGGTCTGCGCCTGCACCAGCAAGCCGGTGAAGGTGAAGGTCAAGGGCCAGATCGCCCACAACCACGCCTGCGGCTGCACCAAATGCTGGAAGCCCGAGGGCGCGATCTTCTCCGTCGTGGCCGTTGCCGGCACCGGCGACGTCACCGTCGTGGAGAATGGCGACAAGCTGAAAGTGGTCGATCCGAGCGCGCTGATCCAGCGCCATGCCTGCACCGGCTGCGGCGTCCACATGCACGGACCGGTCGAGCGCGACCATCCGTTCAAGGGCCTGAGCTTCATCCATCCCGAGCGTTTCGAGGAGGACGGCTGGTCGCCTCCGGGCTTCACCGCCTTCGTCTCCTCGATCATCGAATCCGGTGTCGATCCGAAACGCATGGACGGTATCCGCGCCCAGCTGAAGTCGATCGGGCTCGAACCCTATGACTGCCTCAACCCCGGCCTGATGGACTACATCGCCACCTGGACGGCCAAGAAGTCCGGCGCCTTGCCGGCCTGACAAGTTCGAGAATTTCTGCCATGGGGCCGGTCAAAACCGGCCCCATGTTCGTTTTGGAGGGACGATGCCCGCACCCATCATCTACGTCGATGCCGACGCCTGCCCGGTCAAGGCGGAGGTCGAGAAGGTGGCGGAGCGCCACGGCGTCATGGTCACCTATGTCTCCAATGGCGGCCTGCGCCCATCGCGCGATCCGATGATCCGCAACGTCGTTGTATCCAAGAGCGCCGATGCCGCCGACGATTGGATCGTGGAGAATGCACTGTCCAACGACATCGTGGTGACGGCCGACATCCCGCTTGCCGCGCGCACCGTGGCGCTCGGCGCGCATGTGTTGGGCCCGACCGGCCGTCCCTTCACGCCTGAAACCATCGGCATGGCGGTGGCGATGCGCGACCTCAAGCAGCATCTGCGCGAGACTGGTGAAAGCAAAGGCTACAATGCCGGGTTCACGCCGCAGGACCGCTCGCGCTTTCTTGGCGAACTCGACCGCATCTTGCGGCGGGCGCTGAAATCCGCCACACCGGACTGATCTGGAGGCCGGGCCATGGGTGACGACGACACATCCGTCAAAACGCCGATGCATCCGCATATCCAGTTCGCTTTGTCGGCGGCCATTGGCATTGTCGCTTTGTTGCTGGCCTCGCTGCTGCGCGTGCCGCTCGCCTATTCGATCGGCGCGAATGTCTTTTTTGCCACCTACATCATTCTCGTCCTCGCCTTGATGCCGAGGCTTACCGGCCGCTATCTCAGCAAGAACGCGCGCGCTACCGATCTCCCGGTACTTGGTATCTTTGCGGTTACCCTTTTCATCGTCGGCGTCGCCACCGTTCGCTGTTCCATCTGATCAACCAGAAGGAGGCCGCGCATCCATTCGAGCTCAGCTTCGCCATCCTGTCGATTCCGCTCGGCTGGTTCACGATCCACGCCATGGCCTCGCTCCACTACGCGCATGTCTACTGGATGAACGGCGAAGAGATCGACGTCGCCACCAAGAAGAAGGTTCCGGTCGGTGGTCTGGATTTCCCCGGCGACAAGCGTCCCGAGGGCTGGGATTTCCTCTATTTTGCGACCGTCATCGGCATGACCGCGCAGACCGCCGACACCGCCATCACCACCTCGCACATGCGCCAGGTGGTGCTCATCCATTCGATCCTGTCGTTCTTCTTCAACACGGTGATCGTCGCGGTGGCGGTGAATCTCGCCGTCAGCCTGAGCAGTCCTTGACCGCTTGCCCGTAATAAATCCGTGATCGGATGAAACATCGCTTTGGCTGGCGACGTATTGGGAGGAGAACGAAGAGCTACAAGGCCGGGAGAACGAAGGACGATGGAAACCGTTGCCAGGAGCGAGCCCGCCGCCGATGCGCAAGCCGCATCGAAGGACGCGACGCTGATCTACCGCCAGTCCCGCTGGACGCGACTGACCCACTGGCTCTGGGCGATCGCGCTGTTCTTCATGCTGCTTTCCGGCCTGCAGATATTCAACGCCCGCCCCCAGCTTTATATCGGCAAGGAATCCGGCTTCGGCTACAACAACACCATCTTCGCCATCGGCGCCGAAAACACCGACCAGGGTCCGCGCGGCTACACCGAAATCTTCGGCAAACACTTCGACACGACCGGCGTGCTCGGCTGGTCCGGACCGCCCGGACAGGAGTCGCCCCGCGCTTTCCCGTCCTGGGCGACGATCCCCTCCTACTATGATCTCGGCACCGCCCGCGTCGTTCATTTCTTCTTCGCCTGGGTGCTCTCCGCCACCTTGCTCGTCTGGCTGGTCGCCGGCCTGATCAACGGCCATGTCAGGCGCGATCTCGCCCCGCGCCTCGACGATCTCCGGCGATTGCCGCGGGACATCGTCGACCACGCGAAGCTGAAGTTCCATCACACGCGCGAATACAACACGCTGCAGAAAATGGCTTATGGCGGCGTGCTGTTCGTGCTGTTGCCGCTAATGATCATCACCGGCCTCGCCATGTCGCCGAGCATGAATTCGGTGCTGCCCTGGCTAAATGATGTGCTCGGCGGCCGGCAGACGGCGCGCACCATCCACTTCACCGTCATGGTGCTGCTCGTCGGCTTCTTCATCATCCACATGCTGATGATCCTCGCCGCCGGCCCGATCAACGAATTGCGCTCGATCATCACCGGCTGGTACCGCACCGACCCGCCGGCGCATGACGACAGCTCGTCCGAGAGGAGCGCCTGATATGGCCAAGTTTCAAATCAACCGCAGGAAATTCCTCACCTCCGCCAGTCTCGGCCTGTCCGGCATCGCGCTGTCGGGCTGCGATGCCTTCGACGGCGGGCTTGGCATCGGCGGCGGTCTGCGCAGCTTCCTCGAGAATGCCAATGGCCTGACATACCGGGCCCAGCGCCTGCTCGCCGGCCGCGACGCGCTGGCGCAGGAGTTCACCGAGGCCGACATCCGCCAGCCTCAGCGGCCGAACGGCGTCACCGCGCCCGACGACGACACCTACAAGGGCCTGCTTGCCAACAATTTCGCCGACTGGCGCCTCGAGGTCTCCGGCCTCGTCGAGAAACCGCTGTCGCTCACCCGCGAGCAGCTGCAGAACATGCCGAGCCGCACCCAGATCACCCGCCACGACTGCGTCGAGGGCTGGAGCTGCATCGCCAAATGGACCGGCACGCCGCTGTCCCTGGTTCTCGACCAGGCGGTGGTCAAACCCCAGGCCCGCTATGTCATGTTCCACTGCCTCGACACGATCGACCGCAGCCTCTCGGGCGACGTCAAATATTACGGCACCATCGACCTGATCGATGCCCGCCACCCGCAGACGATCCTCGCCTACGGCGTCAACGGCAAGCCGCTGCCGGTCGAGAACGGCGCGCCGCTGCGCGTACGCGTCGAGCGCCAGCTTGGCTACAAGATGCCGAAGTATCTCTACAAGATCGAACTGGTCGACAGTTTCGCCGCGATCGGCGGCGGTCGCGGCGGCTACTGGGAAGACAATGGCTACGACTGGTATGGCGGGATTTGATTTTCCTCGCCTGCGGGCCGAGCACGATCTTGGGCCGACCGAGCTCAACGCCATTGAGGAACGTCTCGACGGCGACAACCGGCGTCTGACAGGCCGCTACGATGATCGCGGCCTAGTCTTTCTGCTGCGGGACACAGCCGGACGCCCGATTGGCATCGCCGCAGGCCATTCCTGGGCGGGGATCGCCGAACTAAAGCTGATGTGGGTCGACGAGGCCTGTCGAGGTCTTGGCCATGGCAGCAAGCTGCTCGATGCCTTCGTAGCCGAGGCTTCCGCGAGAGGAGTTCGACGCATCTGGGTCGCAACGCACGACTTTCAGGCACCGGGTCTCTACGAGAGGGCGGGCTTCGAGCGTATGGGCGAATTCGCCGGGTGGCCCGAAGGCCATTCCAACATCATTCTCTGCAGGACGGTCGCCGCCTAGGCGACCTTATCCAGCAGCGGCTTCAGTGCCGGATGGATTTCCGGCGAGGCGTGCTTGATCAGCGACAGCAGCGCGCGCTCGTTCTCGCTGAGCGGCCGGTTCGGGCCGATCCGCTCCGCCAGCCACTTCGCTTCGCCGGCGTCGACCGTCTCGGCGCGGCGGGCCATTGCCTCGACGGCCCGGTTCCTGGCTTCCCAATCGGCCTCGATATCGTCGGGCGAGCGGTAGGCCTCCATGATGCCGGCAAGCCCGCCTGAAACCATGCGGCCGAAGAAGCCGCCGATGCCCGGCTCGCCCGCATCGAGGAAATTCTCCTGGCGCAGCGCCACATCGCGCGTCGGCGCTTCGTAGCCGGCCGAGCACATGACGAAATTGGCGATCGCCTTCACGAACAGTTCGTTCCAGGACGGATCGTTGCTGGCCGCCGCCGTGCTCTCGTTGATCTTGAACAGCACCTCCGCCTCGGCGCGGGTGATCGCGAGATTGCCGTCGCCGCCGTAGGCGTAGAGGATGCGGCGCAACAGGTCGACTTCGGCCTTGGCCACCAATCCCGGAACCAGTTGGCCGCCCAGCATCAGCGGCCCCTTGCCGTCGACCACCGCATGCGACACCTGCTCCAGCGCATAGGCGGAAAGCCGGCTGGGCGAAGATTTGGCTTTCTCCAGCACATGCACAAGGAGCTCGAGCTCGGTCAGGCTGTCGACCATGCCGTCGCGCGAGATCGTCCGGATCAGCCAGTCGGCATTGTCCTCGGAGATATAGCCCGTCGGCTTTTCCTGGTGGACGATGTAATCGGTGACCGCCTCGACGAAGAACGCCGGCCATTCCTGGCATTTGTCGCGCGCCGTCTGGTCGAGCGCGAACAGCGCCTCGGCCTCGCCACGGCTTACCACGCCGTCACCAAATACTTCGCGGCGCAGCATCACCACGTCTTCGGCCGTGATTCGGTTCTTGGAGGTCAGCCCCGCCACCGGAGCGCTCATGATCAGTTCGCCCATTTTTGTCCCCGTCGCCGCCGGCCGTAGCCGGACCCAAAGGTCTTTTCGACCCAACATACCAGCAGTGTCTTGAAAAACCGGCAAACCGCGTGGTTAGCGAAGACTTGTCAGCAAGATGTCGCAGGCAGGTGACAAGGTGTCGTTGACGGGCTATGGATGAGGAGTCGAGGGCTCAACCCTGAGTCCTACCTGTTTGCGGGAGAGAGCAGCGAGAGCTGCCGCCGAAGGGGAAATCGCCCGAAATCTCTCAGGCAAAAGAACCGTAGACGGGAAAGACACTCTGGAAAGTCGGGGCTCGTGCCCCGCGCCGAAGGTGTAAGCGCTGCCGACAGAGTTACGGGGCGCGAGTCTCTCAGGCTTCAGACAGAGGGGCACGGACTGGTCGCCATCAGCGGCCGATTGCGTGCGACTCTGGAGATGACATGACGGGCGACGAAACCAAACACCTACCCCTCGAAGATCTGCATACGGCTGCTGGCGCGCGCTTTGGTGCGTTCGCCGGCTGGTCGATGCCGCTCACCTATCCTGCCGGGGTGATGAAGGAGCACCTTCACACCCGCGAGCATGCTGGCCTGTTCGACATTTCGCACATGAAGCTGTTCCTGGTCAGCGGCCCGGGCGCGATTGCCCTGCTCAACCGCGCCTGCCCGCTCGATGCCGGCGCGCTTGAGATTTCCCAGTCGAAATACACCTTCTTCCTCAACGAGGCCGCCGGCATCATCGACGACCTCATCATCACCAGGCTTGGCGACGACCGCTTCATGGTCGTCGCCAATGCCGGCAACGCAGCCGTCGACGAGAAGCATCTGCAGGCACTGGCCGGGGATTTCGAGGCAAAGGTGGATGCGCTCGACCGCGTCTTCCTCGCCATCCAGGGTCCCGAGGCCTGGGCCGCCCTCGCCCGCGCCGGCATCGAGACCGGCTCGCTGCTGTTCATGCACGGCATCGAGCCGCGCCAAAACTGGTTCATGAGCCGTTCCGGCTACACCGGCGAGGACGGCTTCGAGATCGGCCTGCCGGAAGCGGATGCGCGGAATCTGGTCGCGACATTGCTCAAGGACGAGCGCGTCGCGTGGATCGGCCTTGCCGCTCGCGACAGTCTGCGGCTGGAAGCGGGGCTCTGCCTGCACGGCCAGGACATCACCGAGGAATTCGACCCGGCCAGCGCCGCCCTGATGTGGGCCATCCCCAAGGACATCCGGGCGACCGGCTCCTTCATCGGCGCCGACGCGCTGCGCGCCATCCTGGAGCGCGGCCCGGCGCAGAAACGTGTCGGGCTGAAGCCGGAGGGCCGCCAGCCGGTGCGTGCGGGCGCTGCCCTGTTCGACGCCGACGGCAATCCGGCCGGCCATGTCACATCGGGCGGTTTCGGCCCCTCGGCTGGCCATCCGGTTGCCATGGGCTATGTCAACACAGCACTGGCCAAGCCCGGAACAAAACTGTTCGCCGATGTGCGCGGGGCGAAAATCCCGATCGATATCAACCCCTTGCCCTTCACACC
>NZ_RZOF01000328.1:0-7049 GCF_003998955.1 Mesorhizobium sp. M4B.F.Ca.ET.017.02.2.1
AGACAGGCTGGGTGCCCTGCCCGGCCGCCTTCACGGACAGCGCCTGCAATCCAAGCTTGATCGGGCTTTCCGCACTGCCGAACGACAGCGGCAGGCTGGGACCCGTCGAGACAAGGTCGAGGGCGAAATCGCTGGCGCCGTTCGGATTGATGGTGCCGGAAGCCTTGCCGGAAATCTTCTCGCCCGAAAGCATCGCCTGATCGAGGACGATACCGCCCGCAGTGGTGAAGCTTCCCATCGCATTGAGGCTGAGCGGCCCAAGCCCCGCCTGGCGGGTCTGGCTGGTCTCGCCGCCGGTCAACTTGGCATTGAAGCGGACGTCCGGATTTGCCGCCGGGCCGGTGACTTCGGCCGTGCCGTCGAGCGTGCCCGCGGCGTCGAGGCCGGGCGAGAAATCGTTGGCAAGGGCGGCCGGCAGCGCCGAGACCGTGGCCGCGAGGTCGAGCGTCTGGCCAGCCTTGCCGGAAAGCGTCACCGAACCGCCGCCAAGATCGAGCACCAGCCTTTCGATGCTGGTCACGCCATTGGCGATGGTGAGGTTCGACGGTCCGGCGATCGCCGCCTTGATGCCGCGAACGGTGGCTTCGCCCGAGGCGATCTCGACATTAGTGGTGCCGTTCGCGATCTTGACCCGGCCGGCGGCGGTGGCCGGAATGCCGGCAATCGTGGCGCCGCCGCTGAAATTGGTCCAGTCGCCGTCGCGCTTCAGGTCGACGCCGATGCCGCTGACGACGGTGGTCCCCGATGTCACGCTGTCGGCCTTGATCGTACCCGAGATCGCCGGGCTCTTGAGATAGTTGGCGATCAGCGCGTTGACCGTAATCGTCTTCGCCGCCACGTCGCCGCGCGCGATCGAGCCACTGGCGGCATTGATGGTGACGGTCGGCGCCTCGCCTTCCTTGGCGAGGACGATGGTGCCATTGATGTCGCCGGTCACCGTTTGACCGCCAAGCGCCGCCAGCGGCGCAATGTCAGGCACCGCCAGCGTCAGCGTTCCTTGCGGCAGCAAATGATCATCCAGCGCAAGGTCGCCGGAGACCTTGTTGTCGCCGAGCGCCAGGCTGAGCCCCTTGATCGAGCGTTTGCCCTCGCTGGTCACCAGCGACGCCCTTATGTCCAGCGCCTGCTCCTCGACGGCGCCGGTAAGTGCGATGTCGGCCTGGGGGCTGGCGATGTCGGCCTTGCCCTTCGCCGAAAGCTTGACGTCCTTCACCGTGCGCCCGGCCGCCGTCAGGCTGGCGCTGTCGGCCGAGACCGAAAAGTCCGGCGCGAAGCGCGGGCCGCTCGCGGTCAGGGTGAAATTGATCCCGCCGGCGAGCGGCGTGCCGGCCAGCGAAGACAGCGCCGAGACGTCGCCCAGCGTTCCCTTGACGTCGGCCTGGATGTCCGAGCCTTGCGCGCTGGCGGTGCCGCTGGCGCTGAGCGAGCCGGAGGTCAGCGACAGCGAATTGGCGGCAAACGCCCCTTGCGGATCGCGGGTGGCGGCCGCCGAGAACGTGACGCGCTCGCCCAGCACCGAGCGGATCTGCGGCGGCAGCGCGCTCGACACCGCGTCGGCATTCATCTTCAGCTTCATCGCCAGGTCGGTGAGCGAAACCGTCGCCGTCAGCGAGGCATTCAGCGCATCGCTGCGTAATGTGCCCTCGTCGAGGGAAATCTCCTGCTTGCTGATCTTGCCGGCGAGATCGGCGACGAGCTTGCCGGTCACCAGCGGCTCCAGTGTCGCCACGTCGGTCTTGAGGCCGCCGGCCGCGAGTTTGATGGATATCGGGCCGCTGCGGTCCTCTATGTCGAAGCCGTCGGAATGGATCGCGGCTGTGAGATCGTTGAGCTGTGTGCCGCCCGCCGCCACCGACACCAGCGAAGCGCCGATATCGACCATCGGCGCCTTGCCGTCGCCGAAGGCGCGGACGGTGGCGTTCCTGACCGCCACCGTGACCGGCTGCGCCTTGGTGCCGACGTCGAGCACCACGGGCTCGCCCTTGGCGGCGAATTCGACCGACAGGTCGCTGGCGCCCTTGGGATCGACGGAACCGGCGGCGGCGCTGTGCACGGAGCCGCTCTCGACCACCGCCCGCTCGATGTCGACGCCGCCGCTGGGGGTCGCGATGCCGGCAAGATCAAAGCTGGTCTTGCCGGCAAACAACGGCTTCAGCTTTTCGGGCAGGAAGCGCTCGAAATCGCCGTCGCCCTTGGCCTCCACCATATGTCCCTTGTCGGTGAGCTGGTGGCGTCCGGTGAGCTGGGTGACGATCTGGCCGTCGACGACGAACGTGCCGATGCCGCTCCAGTTGGCCAGCGGTCCTGTGCCGGAGACGACGATCTCGACCGGCGGTTGGCCCGGCAGCTGGAGCAGATTGGCGATGATACCGCCGGCCGGCTCCGATGCCTTGAGATCGAGGTCGAGCTTGTTGTCGGCGGGAGCGAAATGCAGCTTGGCGTCGACATTGCCTTGCTTGCCGTCGTGGCGGATGACGTTGAGAACCGTATCGACCGAGAGCGGCGCGGCTTCGGCCTTGACGGATCCCTTGGCGGCAAGTTCGGCGATGCCGCTGCCGGCCAGCGCCTCGCCCAGCGCGATCTCCGGCAGGTCTATCTGCTTCACGTCGATCGAAACCGGCAGCGATGTCGTGCCGCTGTCCGCCGGCTGATTGCTTGCCACTGGCAGCCGCGCCAGTTCGACCCGCTCGGCAGCGAGGCGCTCGGCGCTGAAATTCTTCGACAGAAGCGCCAGCGGCGACCAGTCGAGAGCCACTTTGCGCGCCACCAGCCAGGGCCCGCCGCGGTCTTCGACCACGACATGGTCGAGCCTGAGCGCGCCGGACCAGATGCCGTCTATGCCGCTGACTGTGACCTTGCGCTCGTCGCTCGACGCCAGATTCGAGATCATGCCGGCGAGATTGTCGCGCCCGCGCTCGGTCTTGGTCAGCACGACCAGCGCGCCGACCACCGCCGCCACCACGACGAGCAGCGTGTAGAGAACAATGCGAAGGATGCGCCGGAACGTCTTCATCAGAAGGCCTGACCGATGCCGGCATAGATGCCGAAATGCGGGTCGCCCGGACCGCGGTTGAGCGGCACCGCCGCATCGACACGCAGCGGCCCGAACGGTGTAAGATAGCGCACGCCGACGCCGGCGCCGACCTTCATGTCGGAAAAGTCCGGAAACGACTTCGTCGACACGGTGCCGGCGTCGACGAACGGCACGATGCCGATCGTGTCGGTGACGGCGATGCGCATCTCGACCGAAGTCTCGAAGAACGACAGCCCGCCGATCGGCTGTCCGTCGATATCCTTGGGGCCGATGCCCTGATAGGCATAGCCGCGCACCGAACCGCCGCCGCCGGAATAGAAGCGCCGGTCGGCCGGAACGTTTTGCAGGCCGGTGCCGACGATGGAACCGATGGTAGCGCGTTCGGCGAGAACGAATTTGCTCGCCGTGTCGAGCGACTGATAGGCCGACCCTTCGCCCTTCAGTTTGAGGAACGTCGCGCCGTTCAATAGGTCGTAGCTGGGCTCGGCATAGGCCAGCACGCGGAAGCCGCTGGTCGGGTTGAGCCGATTGTCCCTGCCGTCATAGACATACTGCAAGGGAACGCTGGCGATCAGATAGGTGTGCTTGCCGAAGGTGTCGGTGATCCGTGAATAGTCGAGGGCGAATTCCGCCGAAACCCTCTGCTTCTTGTCCAGGTCGTAGGAGACGCCCATGTTGCCCTTGACCGAGAAATGGTCGTAGGCGTCGGGATGCTCGAACACCGTCTTCACGCCAGTGAAGAATTTCGATGACGGCCCGAGCACGCCCGGCTTCTCGAACATGATGCCGGCATTGTAGTTGAGCTCGCCGAGATCGTTGCTGCCGATGCCGCTGATGGCGCCCTCGATGCGCAGCTTTTCGGCGCGGCCAAACAGGTTGCGGTGGCCCCAATAGCCTTCCAGCCCCAGCCCTTCCGTGTTGGAGACGGTGCCGCCAAGCCCGAAATAGCGCGGTTTGCGCTCGCTGACCTGGACGTTGATCGGGATATTGCCCTCGGCGTCGAGGCTTTCGCCTTCCTTCATCGTCACGCTGTTGAACACTTCCAGCCCGAGCAGCCGGTCGCGCGCGTCGTCGATCTCGTCGGGCGAATATTGGCGGCCGCGCTTCAGCCCGGTCATGTATTCGGTGAAGTCGCGATCGACCTTCTCGGTGCCTTCGACCGTCGTGTCGCCATAGCCGGCGACCGGGCCGGCCGCGACCGTCAGCGTCACGTCGAGCGTCGAGGTGGCGTGCTCGGCCACGATCTGGCGGTCCGTGATCGTCGCCAGCGGCCGACCCTCCTGCTTGAGTGCCCGCACGATCAGCGCTTCGGCCTTGAGCACGGCGCCCGACCCGGCATCGCCGCCGGCGATCAGGCCGAAATCGGCGCTGGCGAGCCCCGCGGCGTCACCTTCGAGCCTGATGTTGCCGAGCGTGAATTTCGGTCCGGCGGCGATGGAAATGGCCACCGGGATCGGTTGCGGCCCCTTGAACTCCGCGTCGGGCGGCAAGTCGTCGAGCGGCTTGCCTTCGATGGTTATGGTGACGACACCTTCGTAGCGGGCGTCGGCATAGAGGGCGGCGACCAGCCCCTCGCGGTCGGCCCGCGCCTTGGCCAGCAGGCCGAGCGAGCCGGAGACCGGGCGCTCCTCGTCCGCCTTCAGCGTCGAGGCATTTTCCAGATTCTTGACCAGGTCCTTGTCCGCATCGGGCGCCTCGATGGTCACGGAATAGCGCAGCGGATCGACAATATCGGCGTCTTCGTCGCTGGCAGAGCCCCAGAGCTTGATGCCGAAGATCTCGAAGGCCGTCGCCGGCCGCGATTCGGCAATGAAAACAGCAGAGCAAAGCGCGGCCAAGAGCAGGGCGCGCGGAAGCCCGCGCCCTGGCGCGATCCCCCCTGACATCTGCTTTTCATGCGCCGGCATTAAGACAACCTAGTCGACAAAACTAAAATTGGAATGAAGTTCTGAAGCGCTCGTAAAGGGGCCACAATCCAATTGTCTGAAATAGACAGGGCTTGGAATTCACACCTTTTGCGTCTTCGCAAGATTGCGTGATCCCTTGTCCTATGGAGGTTCTGTCGAAATACCGGCCTTTGGCCGGCATGGAAACCGTTGGCGGGTGCGAACCTGCCGAGCTCCGGCGTTGACAAGCTCGACTGAAGCTTGATCATGCCGGAACGCTGGCGATGTCTGGAGGGTGATGTGGCAATGCGCGCGGCTCGTGGTATCTCGTTCCTGGTCCTTCTCTTTTTCGCCTTCAGCGGCGTCGCGCAAGCGGCGGAAGCCCGGCGGATCGTGACGACGGACAATTCCGACTATTTCGGGTTCGACCTCAGGTCCGACCAGAATGTCACCCTCGACCAATGCAAGACGACATGCCTCGGCGACCCCGCCTGCCGCGCCTTCACCTACAACACCAAGGCCAAATGGTGCTTTCTCAAATCCGACTATAACCAGCTTAAACCCTTCAACGGCGCCATTGCCGGCAAGGTCGCCAATGTCGATGGCGATCCCGATATCGGCGCACCGCCGGAACTGGCTTTTTTCCCCAGCTGGATGGCCGACCAGGCGCAGCAGTACCGCAACAAGCTGACCGATCCGGCCTATGACAAGCCGACCGAAGGGCTGGCGGCGCTGCAGGCCGCGGCCGAGCAGGCGCAGCTTACCGGCGACCATCGCCTGGCCATGCAGAAATACGAGGCCGCGGCTACGGTGCTGCCCGATGACGGCCATCTGTGGCTCGAGCTGGCGCGCGAGACGCTTGCCGTGCAGCCGGCCTCCAACACCTCCGAATCGTCGACCTTGCCGACAAACGGCACGTCCGCCGCCTTCAACGCCTACAAGCTGCTGCGCACCACCAAGACGCGCGCCGAAGCGCTCGCGCTGCTCGGCGCCGGTCTCGACCGCCGCGATCTCTACCGGCCGTCGCTGCAGGCTTATGAAGCAAGCCTCGCGCTGGTCAGCTCACCGTCGGTGCAGGCCGATTATGCCGACCTCAAGGCCCGCAAGGGCTTCCGCGTCATCGATCACACGGTCGATGCCGACACCAGCGCGCCGCGCATCTGCGCGCAATTCTCCGAGGATCTGGTTAAGACCGGGGTCGACTATTCGCAGTTCGTCACCGTCGACAACGCCGCCCCCAAGGGCGTCGAAGCCAAGGACAAGCAGATCTGCGTCGAAGGGCTGGAGCATGGCCAGCACTATGAGGTGACGTTCCGCGCCGGCCTGCCGGCGGCTATCGGCGAGGTGACCAGCGCGCCTGTGGTGCTGTCGATCTATGTCCAGGATCGCGCGCCTTCCGCCCGCTTCACCGGCGACAGCTTCGTGCTGCCGGCGGGCGCGCGCCGCGGCATCCCGGTCGTCACCGTCAACATGAACGCCGCCAAGATGAAGCTTTATCGCATCGGCGACCGTTCGCTGGCGCAGCTTCTGTCCGGCTATCAGTTCCTGAAGCAGCTCGACGGCTACGATCTTTCCAACATTTCCGACCAGATGGGTTCGCCGGTCTGGGAAGGCCAGCTCGACATCGCCAACGACCTCAACAAGGAGGTCACCACCTCGTTCCCGGTCGACGAAGCGCTGCCGCAGCGCAAGCCCGGCGTCTATGTGCTCACCGCCCAGGCTGTCGACGACCACAGCGACGAGTATGATTCGCGTGCGACGCAGTGGTTCGTCGTCTCCGACATTGGGCTCTCCACCTATACCGGCCAGGACGGGCTGAACGTCTTTGCCCGCTCGCTTGGAAGCGCCAAGCCGATCGCCGGCGCCGAACTGACGCTGCTCGCGCGCAACAACGAGATCCTCGGCACCGCCACCACCGACGCCGAGGGCCGTGCCGTCTTCAACCCCGGCCTGACGCGCGGCGAAGGCGGCATGGTGCCGGCCGTGCTGATGGCCAAGCAGGGCGACAACGACTTCGTCTTCCTCGACATGGGCCGGGCCGGCTTCGACCTGTCCGACCGTGGCGTCACCGGACGTCCGGCGCCCGGCGCGCTCGACGTCTATGCCTGGACCGAGCGCGGCATCTACCG
>NZ_RZOF01000329.1:0-7041 GCF_003998955.1 Mesorhizobium sp. M4B.F.Ca.ET.017.02.2.1
CCGCCGTCCCCCCCCCCCCCCCCCCCCCCGCCTCTGGCGGGGGAGAGGTAAAGCACCTGCTACCCCGCCAGCGCCAGCGGCGTGGCGCTCTTGTTGGGGATCTGGATATCGATTTCCAGCGTCGACATGGTCTTGCCGCGCTCCATCGAGACCTGGAGGTAATCCTGATCGATCTGCACATGCTTGGCGATCACCGCCATGATCTCCTCGCGCAGAATGGAGACCAGATCGGGCTGGCCGCGGCTCTGGCGCTCGTAGGCGAGCAGCAGCTGCAGCCGCTCGCGCGCCACCGGCGCGCTGGTGCGCCGCTTGAAGAGGTCGAGAATGTTCATGCCGCCCTCCTTCCGAGCAGACGGTTGAGCAGGCCCTTGCGCTCGAAGGGCACGACCACCGGCAGGTCCTCGCCTTCCAGTCGCCTTGCGGCGTCGATATAGGCCTTGGCGGCGACGTTGGCCGGATCGGCCAACGTCACCGGCGAGCCGAGGTTCGAGGCCCTCAGCACATCCTGGCTTTCGGGGATGATGCCAAGCAGCGGCGTCGACAGGATCTCCAGCACGTCGTTGATCGAGAGCATTTCACCGCGCGCAGCGCGCGCCGCGTCATAGCGCGTCACCAGCACGTGCTTGGCGATCGCCTCGCCCTGCTCGGCCTTCATGGTGCGGGCGTCGAGCAGGCCGATGATGCGGTCGGAATCGCGCACCGAGCTGACCTCCGGGTTGGTGACGATGACCGCCTCGTCGGCAAAGCGCATGGCGAGCTGGGCGCCGCGCTCGATGCCGGCCGGGCTGTCGCAGAAGACATAGTCGAATACCGAGCGCAGCCGCTCGATCACCTCGCCGACGCCTTCCTCGGTCAGCGCATCCTTGTCGCGCGTCTGCGAGGCCGGCAGCAGGAACAGCGTCTCGACCCGCTTGTCGCGGATCAGCGCCTGCGAGAGCTTCGCCGTGCCCTGGATGACGTTGACGAGGTCGAACACGACGCGCCGCTCGGCGCCCATGATCAGGTCGAGGTTTCTCAGGCCCACGTCGAAATCGACCAGCGCCACCTTCTTGCCGGTCTTGGCGACCGCGGCACCCAGCGCCGCTGTCGACGTCGTCTTGCCGACGCCTCCCTTGCCTGAGGTGACCACCACTACCTTGCCCATGAAATGCCTCCGTTTGGCGATTGTTGTTTCGGCCGTGCCAGGCACGGTGTTACAGGACCATCGCACGCGAAACCGGTCCCAGGCTTACGATTGCGCCGCCCCAGTTCGGCCGGGGTCAGCCGAGCGGCACCACACACAGCACGTCGTTCTCGAGGAAGGCCTGCACCGCCTTGCCGCGCGAAACCTTCTCCATCTCCTCGGCGGTGGTGTACCAGCCGTCGACCGAGATCAGCTCGGCCTCGTTCCTGCGGCAGAAGACGCGCGCCGAAGTGTTGCCGAGCGCGCCGGCGGAAGCGCGGCCGCGCAGCGTGCCATAGACATGGATGGAGCCGGCGGCGACGATCTCGGAGCCGGACGCGACCGAGCCGAGAACGATGACATCGCCATGCGCATGGAAGATCGACTGGCCGGAGCGGATCGGCGTGCGCACCATCAGCGTGTCGCCGCCCGGCAGCGCGGGCTTCGCCGGCGCCTTGCCGTCCTCCGGCTTTTGCTCGTCAGCCTTGCCCTCTTCCGCCTTCTTGCGGCCGGGATGCAAGAGCAATCCGTCGCTGGTCGCCTCCTTGGCGCCGATCAGCTTCGGCGGCAGGTGCGAGCCAAGCTCGGCGCCGCCATCCATCTCGATGGCATAGACGCGAATGCCGCGCTGGCCGAGCACGCCGACCAGCGAATCGATCGCCGCGACATCAGGCTTCAAGGTGTTGAGATCGAGCACCACCGGCCGCCCGGCAAAATAGCCCGGCGAGTTGCCGATCCAGCGGTCCAGGCTCTCCAGCCAGACATCCACGGGCGCTTCGGGGGTGAGCGTGAAAGCGACGAAAGAACGGGCGCGAAAACGGATGGATTTGGTCTCGACGGGGGCTGCGAAGGTCACGGGAAGCGATTCCTTACTGATAGGTAAACGCTAGGGGCCGAATGGTTAACGAATGGTTAATTTTGGGGGTAAGGACCGTTAAGAGATGGCTTGGCTAACCTTTTGTGGCGGGGCGGCCACACGGGCGTCCGCGCGGCGGCGCCTGCTCAAAATCATAAGATCGACGGACGCAAAATTCGGCCCATATGCTGGGCGCCGCGCGAGGGCGCGCGGCCAGGCTCGGCTTGGACTCAGCATCTTTGACGCGGCCCGATGAATGGCTGCAGCATGTGAAGTTCCTAATATACGCAGGTATGCCGCACCGGGCACAGTCTGACCCGGCTGATTTCCACCTTTTCGGAAGGAGACGGGGCATGCGCATCAATCAGGCAGGCAGCAGGCGCGAAGGCAGCAAGTGGGCAGGCAGAGCGAGCGCAACAATTGGCGCGCTGTTGCTGGCATCCCTTGCAGGATGCATGACGTACCGGACGAGCGGAAGAGACACATTCCAGACCAGCGGCATAGACGCATGGTTGACCGCGGCCAATGCCGACGCGGTCATCAATGCGATGGCAGCGAAGGGGCTGATGCCGGCGACCATCGACTGCCGCTTCGACCACACCGTTCCGGGTCAGGTGGCTTACGCCTCGAAATTCACCTGGCAGCGCGCTCCGGCAAACACACGCTATCATTGGGAAGTCGGCGATCCGACCTACCTCGCCAGCAAGGAAGTCAAATCCAACCGCGTTGGCCTACACCGCATCGCCGCGAAAACCGTCCGCGACCCCGCCACCGGCCAAAAGGTTGCATGCTCGATCTGGACGAATTAGGCCACTACGAATGGCCGGCGGATACCAGGCGCCGAGCCGGCGCGAGGCGCCAGCTCGGGTTGCCTCAGGCAATCAGGCCGCCTTGCGTTCCTTCAGGGCCTTCTCCAAGGCGTCCTTGATCGGCTTGGATACGTCCTCGGTAGCCTTCAGCATCAATGCCTGGAGGGCCTTGGCCTGCTCGGCGGACTTTTCGATCTGCCTCTGCAGGAAAGCGGTCTGCAGTTCGAGGAACTCGGACGGCGACTTCACGGCCACCAGTGCTTCGAGGTGCGCGAAGGAGGCCTCTGCATTGGTGCGCAGAGCGGCAATCATCTGCAGGGAGACCTCGTTGCCGGTGGTCTTGGCCATCTTGAGGGTCGACTCAACGGCCTTTTGAGTCGTTTCGGCTTCTGAACTCAATTTGGAAAATACTTCCTTCGACTGCTCGACGCTCTGTTCGGCGACAGCGCGGACTTGCTCGACAGCCTTGGACGGGTCGAAGGCAGGGGATTCGACGTTTTCGATGGTTTCGGTCTTGGCGGGGAGCTTGGACATTGTTTCCATCCTTTTCCAGGGGCGGTGGCCTCAAAACAAGGCCGCCCCCTTCACGTACGAGACCGTCGCAACGGATTTATGAAGCCCGCATGAATTTGGGCGAGCGGGCTACGTCCGGCGTTGCGCAAACAGATGCCATACCGGGTGTCTAATGCCACAAAGTACAATGCCACAAAGTGATCATGTCACGTCCAAGTTGTGGACACGTCCTCTTCATGGGCGCACTCTTGGATTGCGAAACGCAGTCTAGTTTCGCCCAACGCTTCACATGCTTGAGGTGCGTCGGTGACTGTCTCACCCGCCGGATACTTTCGGCTGGGCAGAGTTTTCATTGTGTCGCATATCCGCGGTCAGGCTACGGCCTAACGCACGTTGCAGCCTGCTCCGGAATCAACTGGGAGGTAACAACATGCATAGCCTTCAACGCAGAGAACTTCTCGTTCAAGGAAGTGCGGCTCTTGTCGCAATCGCTGCTCTCCATGCCTCGCGTCGGGCTTGCGCTTTTCCAGCACAGGCGGGCGAGGAAACCATTCCGTGGCTGGATCAGCCGACCGAAAATCCCGATCCGGTAGGTATCCAAAGCCAGCTTGTCTGGGAGGATCTGGATAGCTGGATAACGCCAAACGACAAGTTCTTCAGCACTCGCATTTCAATCGACCAACGATCGATGAAAAGACGTGGTCAATGGAGATCGGAGGGCTGGTCAAGAAGCCCTTGAAGTTGACGCTCGCCGACATCAGGGCGCGACCGCGCCAGGAGGTCGTGTTCACAGTGGAATGCTCAGGCAACCACGGGTTTCCTTTTTTCACCGGCGGCATCGGCAATGCACGCTGGGCAGGGACGCCGCTCGCGCCGATCCTCGAGGAGGCCGGCGTTCTGGAGAAGGGCATCGAGGTCGTCTTCTTCGGGACTGACGAAAGCGAGATCCCGATACGCGACGTCAAGATGAAGCAGAACTTCGCGCGCAGCATGTCGCTCGCCGACGCCATGAATCCCAACAATCTGCTCTGCTATGAAATGAATGGCGTCGCGCTGCCGGCGGCCAACGGTTTCCCGCTACGGCTCATTGCTCCGGGCTGGTATGGGATCGCCAACGTCAAGTGGCTGAAGCGCATCGAGGTTCGCGACACCAGGTTCATGAGCCTCCTGATGGCCCGCGACTATGTCACCATCCGGGAGGAAGACCACAATGGCGAGACCGTGTGGACCGAGAACTCGGTGGGCCGAGCGCTGCTGAAGTCGGCGCCCGCGAAGGTTACCCGGAAAGGCTCGGACTACTCGATCATCGGGGCCGCCTGGGGGGCACCCATCGACCGGGTCGAAGTGCAGATCGATCAAGAGCCTTGGGCGCCAGCGACTATCGACCACAGCGAGGAGGCCGAACACGCCTGGAAAATCTGGTCCCTGACATGGGCAAACCCCTCGCCGGGAGAACACACGGTGACTTCGCGCGCGGTCAGCGCCACGGGCCAGATCCAACCAGCAATGGATGATCCCTTGATCGCCAAAAAGCATACGTACTGGGAGAGCAATGGCCAGGTGACGCGGCACGTCAAGATCGCTTGAGGAACATCGAAACCCACAGAGTCGGAAGCCCGCAGGAGGCCAACGACCTGGCGAAAATGGTCATGCCGACGCAGCTGCGCGGCATGACCATTCGGGACGTCCTCTGCAGCGCATCGCGCACCCCCTCAGGCGGCGATCTGCACCTCCCTCGCTGCCTCAATCATCACGCTCGCCAGCAAGCCATAGGCCGCCTCCCAGGCCTCGCGCACCGGCGGCGTGAAGGCGTCGCCGAGACCGGCGGCGAGCGTCTCGATCAGGGCCTGTCCGACGATCGGGTAGTGATGTTCCTCGACGCCGTAGCCGACGTGGCGCCGGGCGAGATCGCGCACGGTGGGCAGGATGGTCTCGGCGCGGTCCAGCCCGTGCACGACGAAACCCAGCGCCGCCATCACCTTGGCGCCCTGCTTGGTCATGTCGCGCTCCGGAAACAGCGCCCGGAGATCGCCGTCGATGGCGAACAGGCGTTCATAGAACAAGGCGGCTGCGGCCACGCGGATCGGAACGACCTCGCGAAAGCTGTCCTGGACAAGGCGTATCTGGTCGGGTGTCATCGGCGTACTCCTGGGATTGGTAAGCGATGACTTTCCCTCCGGGGCGTTTCGCAGGGATGCCGCCGCTGGCGGCGACGTGTTTCAGCGCTGTCACAATCCGGTATCAGGCAGGCTGCCGCTTTTCGCGGCGGGATCAGATGCCGTTCTTGCCCCGCTGCTCCCTGTCGCGACGGTTGAGGAGGCCGACCAGATCGTCGGCCTCTTCGATGGGCATGTCGATCAGGGGGACGCCGTCCTCGACGACCGGCAAACCGGTGAAGACGTCGACGATGTCCCACGTGCCTTCAGGTGTCTCTTCTATGCCGTAGCGTTGGGGCATGGCGCGGGTATCTAGGGCAGGCGCGAAGGGCTGGCTAGGTGCCCTTTGCCGCCTCCTCGATCAATTCCGCGACCAGGTTGCGGAACTTTGCGTCAGACTTGTCGCCTATGTTTCCGACGTCTTTCGCTACCATCCCGGGGGCCGACACGGACACCGCTCCGCTCACCTCGACACTGACTGTGAACATCCTTCTGACCGCATTTTCCGATTGCCGCTTCCTGTAGATCTCGAACCGCATCGACGGTGTCGATGCTTTGACCAAGCGATCGGATGCGGTGTCTATGTCGAAAGCCACCTCGCCAGCGACCTCGGCATTGGCCGCTTGCAACGATGCAACAACGACGTCATCCAGCCAGGCCCTCGCTTGCGCCTCAAAGTCCGCCACAGGCACATTTCGCTCCGCAGCCCTCGCATTGTCGGCGCCTCTCCTCTTCTGATTCCGGGCTTCCTTTCCGCGCTCAAGAGCTTCTTTGAACTTGGACATCCCGATGCCTCCGATCTTTCAGCGCATGAGGCCGGCCCGTCAGATCGGGCACGGTCCTCCCAATAGAACGCATGTGATCAGCGCACGTTGCGTCATCGTTTTTCCAACCCCGCGCCCACCGGCACCCATAAAGCCTTGGGATAGCTTGGGGTGAACGAGAAAGGCAGACTTCGCGTGATCCGCCGCCGGGTCGACAGGGCGCATGAACCCAGGGCGGCCTGATGCCATCGCGCCGACCGGGTGAGACTGCCGGATACAACGTCACGATGCGGGGAATCGCCGCGCAATCGGAGCTGCGAAGCCAGCGGTGCGGTTGGTAGGCCGGGACCGTTTCGAGCCCCAACCGCGCCGGCATGGTCAAATGCCGCTTGCAAACATGCCCCTCGCCTTCGCGCTGCCGGTCCTTCGCCCAGCCGGCTCAAACGGAACTAGTCGGGCGCGGCGCTCGTTAATGCCGCGGACCATGCCGGGTAAGGCAAAGTGGACATATCCGAAAATCAAATCATTGACGCCGCCAGACCAGGCCGCGGCTTGCTCTGGCCCAACGCGAAGGAACCAGAGATGAAAACGGCTGTTTCGACCTCTCTCACAAGACGAAGCGTCGTCGCGCTGGCGGTCGCCGCCGCATCGACGACTGTAGTGGCCACCAACAACGCGCTCGCGCAGGAGCAGGCCAAGCCTGAGAAAAGCCTGTACGAGCGGCTGGGCGGCGTGTTCGCCATCGCGGCGGTGGTGGATCACTTCAGCGACGCCAGCGTGA